>CAYFGC010000071.1:0-7287 GCA_964342625.1 uncultured Candidatus Poseidoniales archaeon
TCAATCGGGCCTGCCTTGGAATTCTCAACCGCCATTCTACCACCTAGAAGCATCACGGCGACCCACAGATTCCATTTAAGGACGACGGGAAGACGAAGTAATTACAATCTTCAATTTGTGAAGAACCTAACTCACGAATTCTACTGTTCTGTTCCTGAGGTTCCTCATCTGAGTGTGTAGGGCTGCTCCATGAATCTGCTCGCTCTTCACCCCGGTCAGAACGAGAAGAACCCTGATGTCGCTGCCCATCGAATCATCAGTGGTCACACCCCAAATCATCCGGGCGTATGGGTTGATGCTCTCTCGGATTATCTTTGCACATTGCTCCGCCTCTCCGAGAGTCAAGCCGGGCCCACCGACTACGTTCACCAGAGCACCTCTCGCATCGGAGATGTCAATGTCGAGAAGAGGCGATTGCAGTGCTTCCATGGTCGCCTTCTCTGCACCTTCGTCTGCAGTCGCTTCACCCAGGCCAATCATCGCCACTCCACCACCGTTCTCCATCACCGATCTTAGATCCTGGAAGTCAAGATTCACCACTCCTTCCTTTGCAATCATCTCCGAGACTCCAGAAATGCTCCTCATTAGCAGTTCGTCCGCTACTCTGAATGCCGCATCCAGGGGGAGGTCCCTGACCCCATCGACTTCCAGCAGTCTTTCGTTCGGGAGGACGATGACCGTATCACAAACCTCCCTCAGCCTCTCTAGCCCCCATTCAGCATTCTGTCTTCGCACAGCTCCTTCGGAGACGAAGGGATAGCTGACAACAGCGATCGTCAGTGCCTCGGCTGCCTTCGCTAGCCTAGCTACGACGTGTGCACTCCCTGTCCCAGTGCCACCTCCTAGACCCGCGGTTATGAATGCCAGATCGCACTCCTCAACCTCTGTTTTCAGCACCCTTTCAGACTCGTATGCTGCCTGCTCTCCCTTCTCCGGGTCGCCCCCCGCCCCCCTGCCTCGGGCGGATCGACCAATCAGGACCTTGTTCTCCACACTTACTCTCAACAGGTGTTGAGCGTCTGTGTTTACTGCCATCCCCTTGACATATTCATCATCGAACAAGCCCTCTTGCTCTAATCGGGCGACTGTGTTGGATCCACACCCCCCACAACCAAAGACTCTAATCTTCGGCTGAAGGGACTTCAGTAGATTTTCTAGATCTGGGACCTCTTCAATTTCAGGTACCTTTGGAGACTTTACCTCGTCATCCTGAAGCTCTAGAACTCTATCAATCAGGTGCTTCATATTTCTCAGGCGAGTTGAATAGAGGATAACCATTGCCCCACTCTACTGTAGAAAGAAGTGGGTTTTCACAACCAATCTCAGTTTCCACTTATGCAATCAAGCCATTCCTTGTTTTGACGAACCTAACTAGGAATGTGTACACTCCACCCCAAGCTGAAATGGCCAATGCGAACGTCATCCCATTCAACTCACTGTTGCCCAATAATGCCCAATCCGCCAACCAGTGATAACTTTCGATAGAGATTCCCGAAGCACCCTCGTGTGCTTGCCACGCTGTCACGATTAGAGCAACCAAAGTCAGTACCATCCTATCTGCTCTGGAGAATCCACCATAGATTCTGCCTAGTCCGACAGATTGAGCTTGCGTACCCATGTAAGAACCGAAGAGAGTAAGCAGACCAGCGATATATCCTGAGCTCGGGTTATTCACGAAGTCCGCATTCATCCCAATAGCCACTAGGATTCCAACATCCACGACCCTGTCAATGGTGTGGTCAAGAAAGTCCCCATACGGGCCATCGGTTCCCTGATGTCTTGCAAGAGCCCCGTCTAAACCATCCAGAACTCCGGCAATTAGGACGATTACTACCCCCCCAATGATGTAGATTGCACCCTCCGTATTCCTCTCTGCATCCATAAGCAGGTAGAATGCCAGCAGGGATAGAGCCAGACTTGCCCAGGTGAGCGTGCTGGGATCGACTCCTTCCATTCTATGGACTAATGGAGTGATAGCCTTGGTCCACCTCTCCCTCATTTTCTCGAACATCTCATACCTCTCCTTTGCCTACCCAGTCAATCGGATTGCGAGGACTTCTTGGCTTGAAGTCATCTGATGCCCATTGGATAATTGCTGCAACTATGGACTCTGATCTCTCACACGATGTGTCAAACTCGATTATTGGCTTTCCACCCTCCATCTCCGCCCATGGTCCACCGAGAATCTCCCAATCGACGTTTTCATCGATTTTTTTACTCGGGTATGACCTTCCTGCTAATCTCTCCCTCAGCTCCTCAGGACGACATCTCAGAATAACCACGCAGTCTACACCTAGCAAGTGAGAAAGATGACCATCGATGACCGTCTGACTTTTCGGTCTTTCTTCCCATGCCACCTCGAGTTTTTTCTGTAGCTTCTCTACATCAATCGGCCTTGCTCCGTCCCGAGGATCAACATCCTCTATGCATCCAAACTCCTCGGCTAGACCCTCTACCGTCTCAATGTGATACCCAAAGCCTTCAAGCAAGGAGGAAACAGTCGACTTTCCGACTCCTGGGGAGCCAGAAATTGCTATTCTGATTGCACCCTCCACGACTTCTCGTGTTGCAAAGACGACAAGAACGCTCCGTGCCGAGGCGTAACATTGACCTAGAAAACTGTGCCACCGCCGATTATGACAGAATCGGTAAGTTGGATTAGAGCAATGGATCCCCGAGAAACAAAACTGAACATCCTACTTATTGCAATACCAGCAACGATCTATTTCAATTATGTAGAACACAACTATTCCATGGCCTTCTTCTCTTCTTTGGCGGCCATAATGCCACTTGCCTTCCTGATGGGCCGAGCTACAGAGGAAATAGCACTGAGAACTTCCGAGTCACTCGGGGGTCTTCTGAATGCGACATTCGGCAACGCCGCGGAACTCATAATCGCCGCCCTACTCATCTTTCAAGCATCCAAGACCGTTGATGTAGAGGTCCAGTCATTCTATGTACACTTGGTTCAAGCAAGCCTAATTGGAAGCATTCTAGGAAATCTGCTGTTGGTCATGGGACTAGCATTCGTCTGGGGAGGGATCCACCATTCAGAGCAGAACTACTCAGAGACCCAAGTAAGCTCGAACGGCTCGCTCCTGCTTCTATCAATGATCGTCCTCGTAATTCCCACGGTTTTCCACTCCACCGTCGGAGGAGACGTAGGGGACTCTAGAGTCCAGGATCTGAGCCATATCGCAGCCGTAATCCTCCTGATGATGTACGGCCTGTTTCTACTCTTCCAGTTCAGGACCCACGTCCACCTTTTTGCAACGGACGGGTCTCATCATGAAGAACCGGAAATGACTCAGAGAGATGCAGCCATCCTCCTAGTAGTGGCCACAATTATGGTTTCCTGGATGGCCGAGATTCTAGTACACTCAGTCGAATCCGCGGCCGAAGACTTTGGACTACCACACCTCTTCATCGGAGTAATCCTCATCCCCCTCTTCGGAAACGCCGCCGAGCACTTCACCGCAGTCTCAGTAGCTGCCAAGGACAAGATGGACCTATCATTCGCAATCTCGATGGGCTCATCCACCCAGATTGCAGTTTTCGTAGCCCCACTAATGGTCGTCTTCGCATGGCTGTTAGACGTACCACTGACCTTCGAATTTGGAATGCTTGAGACAGTCTCTGCCTTCCTAGGGGTGCTGATCGTCAATTCGATTGCAGCAGATGGAAAGTCAAACTGGTTGGAGGGTGCAATGCTATTGGCAGCGTACGCCGTGCTCGGAGCCGCCTTCCTATTCCACCCATGATCTACAACTCGCTGTAGTAATCCTCAACAGAGGACTCCAGATCATGAGAGGCCTTTCCTTCATCCAAAGTCAGGGTGACACCATCTCTGCGAATCCCTTCCCCCTCCACGAACACGTCTAGCACCCTTGCCCCTGAGTAGATTAGATTCGACAACAACCTCCTCCCGCCCCTTCCCCATGGCCTCATCCTGATATCAGACAGGTCCCAAGTAACCCAATCCTCGGACCCCTTGGTCGCTAGGGACCAAGTCTCTTCGGGGTCTAGAATCCGAGCATCCCAGTGATCGTGCCTCTGTACAAGGCTAGCTGCCTTCGCCTCAGCCCTCAAATCCAGTGAATTGTTGCTGGCAGAACCATCGGTTCCGAGCCTGACGTCAACCCCAGCATCCTTCATTGCAGGATACGACATGGTCCCTCCGCAGGCCAACTTCTGGTTCGAGGTCGGACAGTGTACAGCATGAGCCCCGTGTCCGGCAAGGATCCTCATCTCTTTCTTGGTAACCCAGCCGCAATGGGCGCAAACCGTCCCCCCTTCGTCCGCACTCTGGAAGTAGTCAAGCGAGTCAAGATACTCGATCGGGTACATTCCGTGTTTGGCATGACAGTCAGCGACTTCCTTCCTAGTTTCAGACGTATGGATGTGCAACATCGAACCCGTCTTTCTCGCTAGCTCTGAACCCTTGAGTAGACTCTCCTCCTCGCAGACATAAACTGAGTGTGTTCCCACTCCATATTCGATTCTACCAGGACGTGGAGAAGGGCCGGTAATCAGACCCTCCATATGACGCAATGCATCTCCCGAGCCAGGCTTGAAGTTAGGCGTGAGCCCATCGGTAATAGGTCCGCAGAGCGTCGCCCTGACTCCGGTTTCTGCTAGGGTCTCCCCAATGGTCTGAGTGTAGTAGTACATGTCACAGGCGTAGGTGGTACCAGTCGCAATCATCTCTGCCGCGGCTGCTCTGGTACCGACCTCTACAAGCTCACTAGTGAGACCCTTCTCGACGGGAAAAATCGCCGTTTCAAGCCACTCCAACAGAGGCAAGCCCTCTCCCATCCCACGATTGAGGATCATTCCCAGGTGCGTGTGCCAGTTCTGCAATGAGCGAGTTACTAGTCGATTCGAACCATCGATAGTCTCGATGACGTCCTCGTCCCCTTTGCTTTCGGAGAAAGACCCATCTTGATGCAGCAGGAAGTCTCCCTTGTGAGTGGTTCCACCGTCATCTATCAGCCAGGTGTCCGTGAATCTCCTGGTTCCGGAGTCCATACTAGCCCCTATTCCTAACTACTCGCATACCGCATTAAGAACGCTAATGGTCTCTCCATCAGAGTTCTTCATCCACGCATTAATGACGTCGCCGGGACTCATCGGCCCGACACCCTTTGGTGTTCCAGTCCAGACAAAGTCACCTGCCTCCAGGTCGTACCAGCGGTTGAGATGAGAAAGCAGAGAATCTACGGAGTGAACCATTAGATTCGTTGAAGACAATTGCTTAGTTTCCCCATTCACCGAGAGGCCAATCTCCATCTCGCCATCATTCCAATCAGCCCATGTCCCAAGAACCCCTGAACCCCTGAAACCCTTGCCCTCTAACCATGGCCAACCCTCTATCTTGGCCATGGTCTGGCGAGTCCTATTTGTTGTGTCAATTCCCACGCACATCTGGATTGGAGTAAGGTCATCCCCCAGTCTGAATACCATCTCAACCTCATGATCGATATGCTCATCCGGCTCCAGAAGAGTCACGACATTCGCCCCATCATCCGAGGCCTCGACCATTGCAGAAGGAGGCATTAGGAAGAAACGCGGGTAGTCCGTCACGTCTCCAAGAATTTCCTTTGCGTGCCCAGCATAGTTTCTGAAGACCGCCCAACCGACTCCCATGCCATCCCCAGCAAGACACCAATGATTAGAACACCGGTTAGCGCTCTTCCTCATCAGGTTGAAGGACGATGCCTCCCGGAGTGCTGTTATGTCCGAAGACCCATATCGAACTTTGGACGTCTCAAAGGATGCTTCAGATGCAGAGATAAAGAGGGCATATAGAAAGCTAGCAAGGCAGTACCACCCAGATAGGAACCCTGGAGATGCTGCAGCAGAAGAGAGATTCAAGGCAATCCAATCCGCATACGAGTCGATTGGAACTGCTGAGGGTAGGAGCCAGCATGACCAGCAGAGGAGGATGGAGGAGATGTTCCAAGGCGGGCGACAGCGATCCCCTTTCGGAGGGGTGGATCTGGGCGATATCTTCTCACAATTCATGGGTGGCAGGGGTAGCCAGACTCCTGGATTCGATCCTGGATTTGGAGGTTCTAGCAGGGGGGCAAGACCGAGACAGCAAGCTTCCAAGGGCGCCGACATTCAAGCCGGCCTGGACATCTCCCTCGAGCAAGCAATTAGCGGGACAGAAGTCAAATTCAGCCATCGAAGAATGAGGAGGTGTTCGGATTGCAATGGCTCTAGCTTCGGGTCATCAAGGACTTGCTCTGCATGCAAAGGAGCCGGCGTCATCACGAAAGGAAGCACCATTACCGTGAGAGTACCCAAAGGGGCCGAGCACGGTCACTTGCTCCGTCTGAAGGGCATGGGGCACGAGCATCCAGAGGGAGACTCAGGAGACCTGCTGATCACCGTTAGACTCGATGCAGAAGAGGGACGCAGATGGGAGGACGGCCGACTAATCCAGGAAGTCAGACTGCCTTACACCATGCTGGCCCTCGGTGGCAAAGTGAGAATAACGACCCCATCTGGAAAGAGGCTGCAGATAGAGGTCCCGAGTGGAACCAGAATTGGTGATAGAAGACGACTCCAAGGCCATGGGCACGACGGCGGCGCATTGGACGTGGAGTTCACGTTGGCCGAAGCGGAGAAACTCACAAAGTCACAGATTGAGGCACTGAAATCACTCAAAGAGAGTGGCTTGTGAGCCGACGCAATCAGTCAAATATTGAATTCCCTGCGATTGTGCTGTGAGAGACTTCGATGGTCTAGCCGACTACTTGATTCCACGTCGGAAAAAGGTCCACTTCGCACTAATAGTGGTCTCAATTTTCATGATTCCCGGGATAATCGCTTCTTTCGAGCCAATTGATATCGAGTCCTATGACATGGAGTCCCCAGAACTAGATGCCAATCAGGTCCTGAGGGAAGAATTCACCGCAGCAGGAAACATTTGGGGCTTCGGGATTTTCGTCAGGAATCCGGAATACTTCGGAGAACCGGAGTCAGACGTGACGATGATCGTCGACTTCCCCGGAGTCAAGGGCGGAATCTCCGAGCCAAAGGGCGGGATTCTGAACCTAACTGTCCTCCGGGAGATCGATCATGACGCAGTCACGATGAGGGAGAGCGAGATTTCGGAATTCTACCTCCCCCTAGCATCCGAGATTTCCGGAGACCCGGCATTGGGGATTCTAGACCTTGCAACCGAATTCCGGACATTCATGGCGAACGAGTCATCTTTGACCGCGCCCAGGATAAATCCGTACAAGCTCGCAGCCACGCTCGACATAAACGAGTCAACAG
>CAYFGC010000072.1:0-7093 GCA_964342625.1 uncultured Candidatus Poseidoniales archaeon
TTCAGGATCGTAGCTCCGTCATTGGTGATTACCACGTCCCCCATTGAGTCGACGAGCATCTTGTCCATGCCCTTCGGCCCGAGTGTCGACCTCACTGCGTCAGCTACTGCCTTTGCTGCGGCGATGTTGTTGCTCTGGGCGCCCTTCCCGCTAGTCCTAGTTGTTCCCTCTTTCAGAATGAAGATCGGTTGTTGTCCGTTGTACATGCAATCACTCGCCTTATCTCGACGGCCGAGGCACCGGAGGGGGGGTCATAAGGCCTCCCAATCGACTTTAGGACATGCGTCGTGCCACTATTCCTTCTGAGATTCAAGCCACTGCTTTCCGTAGTATTGCCACTGCTCCATGGTCCATCCCTCCGGTAGCCCATCCTCTGGCACCGGTGGCACGTCAGCTTCCTGAGTAGGCTCTGGCTCCTGTTCCGCCGGATTTGGCGGAGGTGGTGGCTGCTGGAAGAGTTCCTTTGAGCCCCCATACATCGAATTGGCTATGTCGTCTGCTGATGGCAATTGGCTCGGGTCATTCTTTTCACCGCTCCAGCCCTCAACTGTCATGCTGTAGTCGTCAATTGATGAGTACTCTTCCAGTGGGGCGCGAGCACTCCGAAGAACTCTGAATGAAGAGAACAGTACAGCACCCATAATCGCTAGGCCTACTGCCACCAATGCAAAGTTGGCTGCCAGCCATCCTACCTCCTTTACATCGGTCCCTTCAGGAATCGGATCGGGCTTGAATAGGGTAATCTCAGTAGTCTTGGTTGTCGTATCCAAATCGCTAATGACAACAAGTGAGACGTTGAAGTCGACGATGTTCGCCGCAAGATTCTCCAGATTCTCGTCCCTGACATCGATGTGGATTGTGACGTTCCTGCTCTCTCCTGCAGCTAGAACGAAGTTCCTATCGTCCTCGTCGACCCTCGCATCATAGACTGTCCAGAGGTTGTCCAACTCGACGTCTGCCCTGATCTGCTGCTCTAATTCGGGATGAGCGCTGCGAATGGTGAAGACAAGCACGTAGTCATCTCCAGGTTCGGAAATCTCGGCTGCATTGGACTGGGAAGAGGGAGGTAGGACCAAGAGGAAACCGACGGTTCCGACCTCGAACCTTGCCTCTCCCTCTGCACTGTTTCCAGATTCTGTGCTAGTGGCCCTGAGTTTGATAATCCTAGGTCCCTCGACGCCTGCAGCAAAGGAGTAGCTTACACTCAAGTTGTAATCCTCGCCGGGTGCTATGTAAGGTGTCCTCCCATTGGATAGGCCCGCAACAAAGGCAGAAACGTCAGACGGGAAATCTAGTTCTATTTCGTAGGAGTCGTCCTCGTTGCCTTTGTTGGAGATCTTCCACTTGAGAGTCCTCGGGTCTGTGCCGGCTGCGAAGACCTCCTGAGAGAGGTCCCTGTCTTCCACATCCACCAAGTATGTCTCTGGGACAGTGAGGTAGAAGTTGGAAACTGACTGGTAGCTAGGATTCAGCTGACTCGTTCCGATAATAGAGACGCGGTAAGTTCCGTTATCCACGCCTTCGGGCATTGGAAGGATGAGGGAGAGGGTGATCTGCCCTCCGTTTGCCTCCAAGGTGGTTTCGTCCGAACTCATGTCTGCTTCTAGCCTCCAGTTATCCGTATCCACCCTGATGTCGAAGGTGTCCTCGGTGTTTCCATAATTGAACAGGAAGACCTGGACTGTTCGCAACTGACCGTCAGCAGGGGCGAGCATCGCATTCTTCACCGGGGCTATAGCCAGTTCATGGTAAACCGGGACCTCGATGTAGATCTTCGTTGCTGCTTGGAATGTATTGGGGAGTCTCGGATTTGCGAGTACTGTCAACTCATATGTCCCCGGCTCCATACCCTCTGGAATCGTGACCTCCACATTCAATGAGGCCTCTTCCACGGGAGTCATGTTGATGATCGAGACCTCGCCTCCACCGACCTCGTACCACTTCAGGTTGTCAGTCGAAAGTTCCGAGTCTGAGAATAGTCCGCCTAGGCTCCACGAAGAGTACTGGTTTCCAGTGTTCTTCAGATCCATAGTGATGTTTGCTTTGCCGCCTGGCAATATCGTTGCTGCGGGATTGGCTAGAGTCTCCTGCTTCAGAGTCATCCTGTAGGTGGACTCGACACTAACTGGAAGTTCGATGTAGTACTTCGTATCTTGAAATCCTAGGATTCCGTCATTTATCCATGTGTACCAGAACAGATTCTGCACAGGTGCGCCATCTGGTATAGTGAGATTGAACCATGCATTGGTGTATGTTCTCGCCTTGATGGTGTTTGTCTTGACCTCGTTATCGTGGTCATTGAAGTTGTTCGAGTCTATCCTAAGGGGGAATTGGGACATCCAAGAGCTATTGGACACCTCTGTGAAGAATCTGAGGGTGGTGTCTATGTATCCCTTGTTGAAGATTCGGCAGTGGAGTGACGGCGGGTCTGGGTCTGCTGCTTCGACGAGAATGGTATTTCCGCCCTCAGAATCTGGGTCGTATACGGTAGAGCCTCCGAAGTTGTCAGGGAAGTTGCATTGGGCATCCAATGTGTACTCCTCCCCTCTTTCTATCGCGAAGATAATGAATGAATCAATGTGTATGCCCTCATCGGCAAAGGATGAATTTGAGCGGAACAGGAAGGAAACCGTGAAGCCCTCATTCTGATGCATTCCCGTTGCATTCCAAACTAGTCTAGACCAGTCACCCTCCGATGAGGAGATGTTCCTGGCAGAGTAGTTCAGGTACTCCACTCCGCCTCCTGCTCCGGAGTCAGTCTCGAGCATGATGGTGTCGCCGGCACCCATTACTCCCCAAGCGTCAGTTGCGATCTGAATCGAGTACAGCAGAGGACTATTCACCTTGACCAGGCAGAGATTAGCACCGTGAATCGAGGAGACTATCGGGTCATGCTCGCCATAACCAAGACCGTGGCTGTCATCAAAGACTTCGTCTGAGCAACCGTCATTCGAGTTGTACCGTTGCCAAGCCCACCTGAGTCTGTCGTAACGATTGGAAGCGTAATTGTCGTTGTCTCCTGAAACCTTCCAATGCCAATCCCCAGTAGCGCTGGAGAGGTTCTCCATCCTCCATGTACCTGTAGGGAAATTGTTGGTGTCGGGTTGGTATCCGTCTGTGTATCCTGCAGCGAACCAAGTGGGTTCCCCGAATGGGACTGCGTTATTGGTGCAGTACTTTCCTTCATCGGCCTCGTCGTTGCAGAAACCATTCTCCATTGGGTCGTACCAGAAGGCGATAGGGACATCCCTGTCCAAGATGTCATTTGAGTCGTCTCCGTCAATTCCGATTCCCGCATCTACAATTCCCCTAATCGTAACCCCACCAGTTAGCCACCCATCATCACTGAGTGTACTGTGGGCTATTGAGGGAGTCCATACGAATGGCATTCGAATAGACTGACCGGCCGCCAGTGTGATGTTGAATGTCCATTCCTGAATCATTGTCCCAATTGGGTGCCAAATCTCCAGTTTGGCGTCTGCAGTAACCGGCGAAGGGTCAACTCCAACTTGTCGAAACGTAACATTCACTTGGATTGATTCGCCCTTGGTCATGTACTCCAGAGTGCTAGAGTCCGGCTGATCCCAAACTCTTGGAGAATAGCTTGAGTTGCCAACCTCAATTCCAGTAACTTCGAAGTCTACAGGATTGTTCCTTGGGCCCACCTCTGATTGCCTAGAAGGAGCCTCAGGAGTCTGAAGTGCGACATGAGAAAGGCTCACCGCGATGAGCAGCGAAGAAAGCAGGAGTGCACGAACCGAACTCATTGACACCAAAATGCGGAGTTAAATCGTGTAAGAAGGTTGGGGACTGTGGTTCATTTGTGATAATGGGGTGGTGAGGCGATTAATGTACGCTAACGAGTCTCGTAATGCCTACTTCTAATGAAGTGCTTATGGTGGCATGCAGTGCGGAAGGAGACGTGGTTGACCAGGGGAAAGTTGGGAAGCAATTGGTGCTGGCTCTACTAGTTGTTCTCCAGATTACCATGGCACCCGTGATACTGTTCTCCCTGACCTACCTGATTCACGTGGACTACGGGGCGGCCCAGGTCAGCATCCGGACCGACCTAATCCACTGGGTGGTGTCAGCAGGATTGTCATATGGTCTGATCTCGATAGCTCTGGCACTCATCGTGGGTGGTTTCAGGCCCTTCTTCGTAGCGAATCGAGGAGGTATCCTACCATCTCTGAAAATGAGCCCGAGGACAGGGGACCCGGAGCTGGTCGACAGGGCGAGGCTGCACCTCCGGGGCTCCCCTTACGGGAAGATGGCCAGACTTGTGAACTCGAAGACGAAGGAGGGGGATTACGACCTGATGGCGGTCCACGGCGGGCTGCAGCTACTGGCCGTCCCGATGCAGGTAATCCTGATTGCGGTACCACTTGCGATAATGGAAGGTGTTCCCGACTCGATGGTGAGGCCCGGCAGGGCCTTCGACCTGGGAATGGCGGGATACCTCGTCGCTCTCTGGATTGCCGTCAGGGTCCACCCCATTGTCTCTCATCAACTCGTAGGGATAGCGGCGATGTTCAGGAATGTTGTTTGGAGGGTCTCGAGGCTCTCGTGGGTCCTGCCAATCTTCCTTTACTGGCTCGTTGCCAGGCTAGCGCTGCTAATCTCACTGGACATCCTGAACGTCAACTACGAGCAGTGGCACGAGATGCAGCTGGAGAGGATAGTCCTCGAGACAATTTCTCCTGGCGCAGAGGTCCCAGAGACTGCGATTCTGGACTTCATCGTGGCAATCTCAGTACTGCCCATGGCCACCTTCACCACCATATCAGTACTGGGTGGCTCACAGAACATGCCAGAGTGGATGTTCAGCAGGGAGTCAACCCTCCAGTCACTCAGGACGAAAGAATTGGGGAGTGGCACGGATTCGAAAGAACCCATTGAAAACGAAATGATGAGCCTCGAAAACGAGGAGTCCGATGAAGCGGAGGATCTGGAATTTTCCTCTAGGATGATTGATACCCCGTTTGACTTGTTCGGGGAAGACTAGTCGTGCCATAGAGCGGCATCGTGTGAGTGGCGTCGGATAATGACCTCATCCCATTAGTTCCTTCAGGACGGCCTCTACCCTGTCCATCCCCCTGGAGATGTCCTCTCGTCCTATCGTGTAGGCGAATCTCAGATGTCCCTCGCCCGCCTCACCGAAAGCGGTTCCAGGGGAGCACAGCACCCCTCCCTCGAGGAGCTTGAGCGCTACCTCCTCGCTGTTCAGACCGGGTACCTCTACCCTGGGGAAGACGTAGAACGCGCCCGTGGGAACGTGGCAGGACACCCCTGGCATCGCGTTGAGCCTCTCGCAGATCAAGTCCCGTCGTTCCTTGAACTCCGAGCACATCTCCTCCGGGTAGCCGGGGTACCTCTCCAGGGCCTCGAGCACTGCGTGCTGCATGGCGTCGTTTGAGCAGGCGGTCACGTAGTACTGCATCTTGGTCAGTTCCCTCATCAGCTCCGGATCCGGCGATAGCAGGTAGCCTATCCTCCACCCGGTCATTGCGAAGGTCTTGGAGAACGACTGGACCATGACCAACTTGTCGTAGCCAGCGCCCAGGAAGGAGACGTGGGGGGAGTCGTAGACTATCCTGTCGTAGACCTCGTCGGTAATCAGCCACAGGTCGTTGGCCCTAGCAAACTCGACCAGCTCGTCCCTCTGTCGCTCGTCCACGTTTCCACCCGTGGGGTTGCTGGGGAAGTTGTACAGTATGGCAACAGTGCTGTCGTCGACTATATCCTCAAGGTCGGAGATTGTGGGTACGAACCCGTTGTCAAACCTGCATGGGTAGAATGAGGGCTCGCCCCCGCAGATTACGACGTCTGGCGGGTATAGGGGGAAATATGGCTCTGGAATCATCACCTTGTCACCGGGGTTGACTATCGCCAGGAATATGTCTAGCAGTGCGTTGGTCCCGCTCATGGTGATGCACACGTTGGACTCGTCTAGAGTAGGGATGCGGTGGTGCCACATCTCCGCTATCTTCTGCCTGAGGGGAGGGAGGCCCGCGGTGGTGGTGTACTTGTTCCTCCCGTCCCTCATCGCACGAGTGAACGCCTCGATGGCCAAGTCGGGAGGTTGGAAGTCCGGCTCACCCAGTCCGAACTGCACGGCGTCGTCCCCAGCCATGTCGAACATCCGCCTAACGCCGGTTGGCCTAATGCTCTTCGAGCGGTCGGAGAATCTCACCATGACCTGCGGACTAGCGTTCTAGGATTTTAACAAGGCGGCCCACGACGCTCGATTTCGTCGTTCGATCGGTTTTCAGTCGACCAATTCCGCGTCGATTACGCCCTCAGTGGACCTGCCGATGGAAGGGAGCAGGCCCTCTATCTCCTCGTCGGAGCGCAACCTCACGAGCACCAGCGAACCGACCCATGCCATAGCCACGAGGACAACTAAACCGACTACTAACGTGGGAACTCCCTGGGACGAGGATCCGGCTCCAAACCCAGTTACCTCGTAGAATACTGGCAGGGAGTGCGAGTCGCCCGCGGATGCGTGCACCTCCACGGTGTGCTGCCCCTCCGGGAGTTCTCCCGGGTCTAGGATGACATGCCACAGGAATGGGGTAAGGGCACCGACCTCACCGGGAGGCTCTGAGTAAGTTGCCTCGAACCATGGGCCCTGACCTACCCTGTACTCCACCATGTCTACAGAGCCGGACTGTCCCCATGCGTGCCCGGTGATGTTGATAGTGCTCGACTGGGTGATGTTCAGGCCGTGGCTCTGGAGAGTAGGGTCGATCGACTCGGTCTGACCGGAGTCCCGGAGAAAGATGGCCAGCTCTACGGATGCGAGGGCGTCGACCATCCCGTAGCCGAACTCCCGGTTCCAGTAGGGGTCTACGTCTGGGGAGCTGGGTTCACCCCTCAGTTCGGAGGTGTGCTTGAGGACCTCCTTAACCTGTAGGGGGGTGAGGTTGGAGTTGGCCTCCAGCAATAGTGCGATTATGCCGCTTACCGAGGGTGTCGCGTACGAGGTCCCGCTACCCCTTCCTGTGTAGGTATTCTCCGATGCGTCACCACCTAGGAAGTTGTTGCAGGAGCCGCTGGTGACGCAGGCCTCGGCCTGGACTATGTTGGTGCC
>CAYFGC010000073.1:0-6908 GCA_964342625.1 uncultured Candidatus Poseidoniales archaeon
CATTGAGACCCCGTTGATATCTTCGCCTAATCCTTTTCATCGAAAGCAGTGGAAATCTGTTCTCCAGTTATCATCGGAATGCCAAACCTATCTGCATACTCCATGGCCCCTTCCAAGGACAATGCACCATCGCCATCCGATTCCAGCATCTCGGCACCTATAGTACAAGGGACCAAACCTGCCAATCTGGCTATCGACACGGCCAGTTCAGTGTGCCCCTCCCTCGTCTTTAGCCCTCCAGGAGACTCTCTACACACAGGGATATGTCCCGGGGTCCTGAATTCCTTGCCTAATTGAGAGAGTGCGAACTCTCCCTTGGCACCACTATTCATCAATTCCCCAGATAGTTCTCCGAACCTTCTTGTTGTCAGGGCCCTGTCCCTGTCGGTAATTCCCGTATACGTCTCTCTATGGTTCAAAGAAAGAGTGAACGCCGATCTTGAATCGTACTGAAGGTCGTTTGTAATCAGATGCCCAAGTACTGGGTTCTCCCCAATCAAGGCATCGTGGGAATGGATGTCCTGTAGCCATGGGAGTCCAAACATCTCCCCGATTTCATTCCCTATTGCTAGGAAAAGTAGGCCCCCGCAGTCTTTGCGCAGTCTCCTAATTACCTCTGGTGTAGCCGATGTTGCGGGCCATAGTAGATCCGTCTCCCTCTCTCTGAAATCAGAATCAAAGATCATTACAGGATTCCCTGACCTGAATGCCGAAATCGCTCTAGCAACTCCGTCGTCCATGTCTCGCGGAGGGGCCATTGATACCCGATACTTTCGGTCTAGAAATAATGATGTCTCGGGGCAAACCCCACTGGTATGATGGCAGGAGCCACCTCATCTTCCTCACCTGTCCGAGTTGACCTTGCCGGCGGTTGGACTGACGTGGGACCATATCCTAGTGACTTCGGAGGCGAGGTCGTAAACTTCGCCATCAATCTCAGAGTGTTCGCCCGGACTGGTCCAGATTCAGGCAATTCCGAGACTCACTTTGAGTTTCCAGTACCCAGGGGCTCCGGATTGGGAACTAGCTCAGCCATGAATGTCGCATTGTCTGCGCTTAACTCCCCAGATCAAATTGAAGACCCGGAGAAACTCGCCGAGGAAGCCTTTGTTCTCGAGTCAGAATCAGGGAATTATTGCGGTAGACAAGACCAGTGGGCCTCAGCTTTGGGGGGTTTCAACCATCTGCTGTTCATCGGGGCCTCGGTAGAGAGGTTGCCATTTGAGCCAATGAGGTCATCAATGAATTGGCTGAAGAAGCATCTAGTCATTTCATTCTCAGGTAAAAGCAGGAATTCCGGAGATATGCAAGAATCTGTGTGGTCCCGATACTCAAATGGGGACAAGGAAGTCATCAGTGGCCTACACAAGATCAGAGGTTCTGCTAGGGTGATGGCAAATGGCCTTCAACAAGACCGCAGAGACATGGTCGTTGCGTCATTGAATGAAATCTGCGAGGGTGTGGACTTGATCGACAAGGCAATCCACGATCCCTTCAGAGATGTCGTGGAACCTCTCATCGACCGTGGTTCTGCTGTAGCTTGGAAGGCTTTGGGGGCCGGAGGAGGGGGTTGCTCAGCAATTCTATGCTCCCCCATGGGTCGTGAAGAGGTTACTCAAGCAATAGAAAGAGCGGGATGGGAGATAATTGATTGGGATTTCGAGGACAAAGGGGTCATGATTCAGGATTGAATGTTCAGTACGAAATCTCAAACATGACCATTTGCCCGAGCATCCATGGCCGACCGCCGCCATATGTTCGCATCACTCGCCCTATTGGTCTTAATCGCACCATTGGCATCCTCCTCCATCTCCGTTGAACCATCACGGCAAGGGGGATTCGATGCAAATGGGGACTGGGTGCCTAGCGTGGAGTCGGACATCCACTGGGATTGGTGGACCCATTGGAGCCGAGACAAGGACTCTAACTCCATTGACGACAGATTGGAATGGTTGATTGAGCAACCAGAACAAACCCAGAGGGACTGGTGGAAGAGGGCTCCAGAAGGAAGTGCCCGTATTTTCGTCGACTACGACCACCACCCCACAGATGCGGACATCTCAGCGTTGGAGTCACTTGGGGTTGAAGTTACCTTCAGATTCGGATATTTGAATACGGTTTCTGGTACATCGCCAATTGCACCCATCATCAACGAAGAGGGAATCAGGTCTCTCAATGGCGTGGTGATGATCGAGGATCTTGGGCTTGCCGAGACAAACATGCACGAGGCAGTCCCGAATATGGGGGTCGACACAGTTTGGGAAGACTTCGGACTGGATGGTACTGGCTCTGTAATCGCTATCCTGGACACCGGGGTTCGCGGGGATCACGAAGGCCTCAACGATATGGACGACGACCCATTCACATGCATCGACGATCCTCCCGAGCCAGATCCACTGGATCCCGAGCCGCAGCCTATCCCAGCGGACTGCGACCCCAAGATCATCGCATTCTTCGATGCGGTCTTCACCGACGAGGAGCAAGACCCATCCACTTCCTATGACTCGGGCACCCACGGCACCCACGTTGCAGGTATTGCAGCTGGATCAGGAGGGGGCCAGACCGACCCAGGATCGGGCTTGAGGTATGTCGGAGCAGCTCCCGGGGCCCATCTGATAAACATCCTCGGTTGCTGTGATGGGGATATTGAGGATGTGATGCAAGGGGCCCAATGGGCGATTGACAACAAGGAAAAGTACGGAATCGACATTGTCACATCTTCCTTGGGAGAACAGCAATTCGAGGTCCATGTCGATAACGATGGGAGCTCCGCATGGAGCCGTCAGATGGACATGGTTGTGGAAGCGGGCATTATCACGACCCTCTCAGCAGGAAACGAATTTGGTGGAGCCACTATAGCCGGTTGTAACACAATCGATAGCCCCGGAGATGCCCAGCTACCTGTTACAGTAGCCAGCCTGGACAAGGATTTGGGCCTCGCAATTTACAGCAGTAGGGGATATACCTCGGATCTCAGAGTCAAGCCCGACGTTGCGACAATAGGGTCTAGCATCATGGCTCCAGACGCAGCGACTCAGGATGGCTACACCAGCAAGTCAGGGACAAGCATGGCCACTCCTCTGATGGCAGGCATAGCAGCCCTGATGGTGCAGGCTAACCCCGACCTGACTCCTTCCGAGTTCAAGTCAATTATAGCAGCACATTCCATCGAGAGAGATATCCAACTCCTTAATGATCCGGGATTCAACGACTGTAGCATTCTTGAGTCCAGACCAGATAATGAGTTTGGATACGGTCAGGCGGATCCCACAGCATTTGTGGAGGCCGCAGGGAGTATCGACCGTTCACTAAACGTCTCAATGGAAATAGAGACCATGCAAGAAGTTGGCAACCAGAGTTACATCAGTGGCCACTCTTCAGGAGCAGGTCTAGGTCAGCCAACAACCAGGGTCGAGATTCGTGTCGGAGGAGGGGAATGGAAGGAAGCAGAGGACGACTCACCACTGGAAGACTGGTCAATATGGAGTATCCGCCTGGAACCTCACGCAGAGTCCGGAAACTCTACCATTTTCGCTAGACTCGTCGTCGACGATGATCATATTTCCCCAGTAGATGCCCGTCGAGTAATACTGCTCGATCAACCTGCAACATCTGGAGGGGGCTCGGGAGGTTCGAGCAGCTCCAACATCCTGATAATCGGTGTAGGGCTGATGCTGTCCATATTGGTCGGATTTGTGATTTTCAACAGAGAACAACTAGTCGAGGAGTGGTTCGAAGGAAAGAGCCTGACTGAGAACAGACTCAGGAGGATGGTCTCCCTCTGCGTTCTCTACTTCGCCCAGGGCCTCCCATGGGGATTCGCATCAGTAGCCTTCGCGGCATACCTTGCCGACAATGGCCTCACTCCTCAAGAGATCGCCACCCTATTCGCCACAATTGCCCTCCCTTGGACATTCAAGTGGATATGGGGGCCGGTGATTGATACGGTGAACATGCCTCAATTCGGATCTAGGAGGCTATGGATTATTTTCGCTCAGTTCGGAATGGCCGCATCTATAGGGACGCTTCTTCTAATTCCAGACCTGAAGAACGAACTCGGTTTGGTGATCAAACTTCTATTCATCCACAATATCTTCGCATCCCTCCAAGACGTTAGCACCGATGCCCTTGCAGTTGACGTTCTTCACGATGACGAGGTCTCAAAGGCGAACGGGTACATGTTCGCATCTAAGCGAGCAGGAATGATCATCGGGGGGGCGGTTTTGGGAGGATTCGCTACCAAGATAGGCATTAGAGGCATGCTATCCGTACAGTTGCCTCTACTACTACTAATCATGCTCCTGCCCCTCTTCCTCTACGAGAAGCCAGGTACGCGACTCTTCCCGTGGTCCGGCAAGTCAGACAAGGATTCAGGCGATGCTTCCTCGGATGGACCAGATTCCATAGATGTCGTAGCGACCGATGAGACACTATACTGGGAAGACCCAGAAGAGTCAAGGTGGTGGGCTGCAAAGGCAGTCGGGAAATCTACGTTTGACGACAAGATCCCCCTAGCCGCTCTTATCACCATCGTTTCATTGACGATATTTGTCCTGGGGCTGTTGTATGCAATACTGTCCGTAGATCTAACGGTTTCCGGATATGGTGTTGCTAAGAAATATGCATTCTGGGGGTTAGTCCTTGCAGTGGTAGTCTTTGGTATATCTCGGTCATTTGCCATTCCAAAGGTAACGAACCCGTTCTCCTTGCTTCCATTTGGGGCAAGAAGGACACTTGCGCAGACCACTTTCAACCTCACAAAGGCTTTCTCACTAAGATCGTCATTCTTGCTTATTTTCCTGTGCCTCCTCTCTGAGCTGTACTTGTTCGTGGACCCAATCGTGCTTGACATATTCATCAATAGAGCAGGTTGGGAGCAGGAGAAGTACAACGTAATTGTCGGTGGCGTGGTAATCTTCGCCACGATGATAGGACAAATCTCTGGTGGGATGCTTGGCGACAGGTTCGGCGTCAGGAGGGTCGCAATGATCGGATTCACGTGCCTAGCATTGTCAAACGCAATGCTGGCTGTTCTAGAGCCATTCTGGACAAACACAGCTGTCATGACAACGTACCTGATTATCCGCGGACTGATCAATGGAGTTGCTTGGATTTGCGTAATCGCTGTCGCGATGAAGATGACTTGGAGCAAGGTTGGTGGCACCCAATTCACAGCCTACATGTCGATGTTCAACCTATCAGCCGTGATGGCCTACACATTCACAGGGAGGATGTTGGAGTTATTCGATAATGACTACGCGACCGCCATCTATGTGGGTGCTGCACTTACCATGATTACCGTGGTTTTCCTCGTTTTCATAGACCCGGACGAGTGCAACCGGGTTCTTGAGAACAAATCCGAGGGTGACGAAGTCATGGATGCCGACCTGGGAGAGTCTGCATGGTGGGATGAGGAAGATGGGGGCGGAGAAACTGTCGCAGCTGCATGACATAATTGAGAAATCAAATGAGGACTTCCTAGTCTTCACACAGACAATATGCCCTTACTGTACCCGAGCATTCAGGACCCTTGATTCGAAGGGGCTAACTTATTCTGAAGTTAATCTAGACAACTTCGATGGCCTTCGAAAAGAGGTTGTAATGGAGACCGGCCATAGGACAGTACCCGTGGTATTCGACATGCGAGGAGAGGACCCCATCTTCGTCGGTGGCTCAGACCACCTAATGGAATATCTCTAGAGGGTCCATGACTGGGTGATGCCACCGGCTATTCTGACCCTCAGGAAGGTAGATCCACCTGTGAAGGTGGCTGTTAGTGTGTATTCCCCGGATGGATAGGGAATGGTCCCAAGAGTCCCCATCTCACTCGCTCCCGGCCCCCAAATCCTCTCTAGTGCAGATATCGACATGTGGTCTCTGAGAGTCAGGGATATGGATGATCCAGAGCCACAATCTGCATCGATGAAGTAGATCATCTCGTCCCAATCACCATCACTCGGGTGGTCATTAACGAGAAACGTGTCACGAATCTCAATATCATTCCCAGAATCCTCCCACGTGTCACTGAAAAGGTCGCCTCCTCTGACGAAGTAGACATCCCCCGAGTGCCCAGAACCGCTATCGGAGAGCATCATCCTCAGTTTTGTCTCTCCCATCTCATCCTTCCATGTGAAGGAGTAGAAGAAACCGACTTCGCTATCGAACACGTAATCCAGCCTAGAACCATCAGAGGAGCTAGCAATGATCACCGCAGTGCTCCCTGAGATATCGGAGACAAAGGCATCCCATTCCATTGAGAACAGGGTGAAAGACCAGGTGTTGCCCTCCTCTAGGGGGAAACTCAGAACCGATTGCGCGACTCCATTCTCGAAAGCACCCAATTCGGAATGAGTCATCCTCCCTAGGAATGGGTTGTGGTTGAGAACTGCATGGCGCCTCGCCTCGGTAAGGCTTGAGATCGCTAGCATGTACGCCGTACCATCCTCCTCGCTGGTGCTTGCTACCACCAATCTTGCCGTGTCATCGCTGTAATCTGGAGTCGAGAATGTGTATAGCCACCAATCGCCAGCCTCCCAGATGGGCACCTCAAAATCACTCGTTGAGGGCCCATCTCCATCCGACTGACTCCCCGAGCATCCCGCAAGTGATGATGATAGCAGAACCACCAGGATTGCATACGCGCGGCCTACGCCCATGCCCATCCCTAGGGTGAGCATATCAAGAGTCTGACGCTCAATCGTTTTCCTTCAGAGAGCGCCAAGCTCACCAGTCTTGGTGAGCATCCCAGCAATCACGACGCTGACTATGCTCATCAGTTTGATCAGGATGTTCAGAGATGGCCCGCTAGTATCCTTGAATGGGTCTCCAATGGTATCGCCCACTACAGCGGCGTTGTGGGCATCGTCACCCTTTGCAGCGCCTTCTATGTGACCTTGCTCTATGGCCTT
>CAYFGC010000074.1:0-6890 GCA_964342625.1 uncultured Candidatus Poseidoniales archaeon
TGTGGGCATCGTCACCCTTTGCAGCGCCTTCTATGTGACCTTGCTCTATGGCCTTCTTTGCGTTGTCCCATGCCCCTCCTGCGTTTGCCATGAATAGGGCCATGAGGACGCCGCTAGCGGTTGCTCCGGCCAGAGTTCCGCCCAGTGCTGCGCTACCCAGCAGTATCCCAATGACCACTGGGCTTGCTACCGCTACAAAGCCTGGCATCACCATCTCTCGAAGAGCTGCCTTGGTCGAGATATCCACACAGGTCGAACTGTCCGGTTCTACTCCCTCGCGACCCTCGAGAAGTCCATCGATCTCTTTGAACTGCCTCCTAATCTCGGTTATCATGTCCTCAGCAGCACGGCCAACTGACTTCATCGTCATAGCAGCAACTACGAAAGGAAGTGCAGCCCCTATCAAGAGCCCGATAACGACCATCGGCTCGGTCAGGCTGAGATCTGCTGCCTCTAGACCAGCACTGGTCTTGAAGGCAGCGAAAAGGGCTAGGGCGGTCAAAGCCGCGCTGCCAATTGCGAATCCCTTTCCGATCGCTGCAGTAGTGTTCCCAATTGAGTCAAGCCCATCTGTAATCTCCCTGACATCGTCCCCTAGGCCGGACATTTCAGCAATTCCGCCAGCATTGTCCGCGACTGGCCCATAGGCATCCACGGTCATGGTCACGCCAACCGTTCCCAGCATCCCCATTGCAGCCATTGCTATTCCATACAGGCCGAGATCGCCACTCCCCATCACATGGTTCGCTCCGAAGATACCTGCAGCCATCAGTAGGACTGGGATGAAAACCGACTGCATGCCCACTGCTAATCCAGCGATTGCGTTGGTCGCGCTTCCGGTCTTGCTCGCTTCCCCGATGTAGGGTATCGCCTTTACCTTGAAGAAAAACACGTCTTCTATTCCAGTGTAGTACTCAGTAACTAGACCAATTAGAATCCCAACCAGCGAACCGATTGCGACAGCTTGGATTACCGTGGTCGGTAACTCAAGATAGTCTAGGGCGAAGTAGCCACCAGCGATGAAAAGTCCCGCCCCTATGAATGTGGTATTCCTTAGGGCTGCTCCCGGATCCATGTTCTGCATTGCGGTAATCGAGAATACCCCAATTATGGAAGATATGTAACCAACTACTGCGAGTACGATTGGGATCATCACGTAGTCAGGACCGAGTAGGTCCTCGTTCGCCGCCGCGATCACCATTGCTGCGATTATGCTGCCCACGAATGACTCGAAGATATCCGCGCCCATCCCCGCAACGTCTCCGACGTTGTCCCCGACGTTGTCGGCAATCACACCAGGGTTCCTCGGGTCGTCCTCAGGAATTCCCGCCTCAACCTTGCCAACCAGGTCCGCACCAACGTCCGCTGCCTTGGTGTAAATCCCACCACCAACACGTGCGAAAAGTGCTATCGAAGATGCACCCATACCGAATCCAGCGATGTTTTCCACGGTCAGGAACTCGGTTTGAGTCAGGTAGTACATCAGGGAAATTCCGGCCAGACCCAATCCCCCTACGGCCAGTCCCATCACCGCACCGCCATTGTATGACGTGGTTAGTGCGGCAGATTGGCCCCCATCGGCTGCAGCCTGTGCCGTACGACCGTTCGCACTAGTTGCTGACCGCATCCCAGAGAATCCTGCAGCGACGCTGCATAGCGCCCCTATGATGAATGCGATCATGGTCTCCATGCCGAGGCCATTGTCTTCCCCTCCAAGGAGAAGTGCGATTGCCACGATTACAATGAATCCGGAGAGCAATCTGTATTCTGCGTAAAGGAATGCCATCGCACCATCTTGGATTTGTCCGGTAATCTTTGCGACAGTCTCGTTCTCGATCTTTATTGAATTCACCTTATTGTATAGTAGGAATGCAATACCAAGCCCCAAAAGACCGGCCGCAATTCCTATCATTCCTAGTTGCTCTCCATCCATAGTTACACCATCAGTTCGGCTCGGCGAATCGAGTGCTCTATTTAATCCAAATCCAATAGCAAAACGGCCTTGGCAGTTTAGCCAATATTTGCATGAATAACCGAGGCAAACGAATTCAGTACCCCTGCACCATCGTGTTCGCGTTGGAAGGCGACCATTTCTTTCTCAGAAATGTGACCCCAATCGAATGCCCTTTCCACCCTCGCTTTGGCTGCTTCGGGATGAAACTGGACACCCCATGCAGGGAGCTCCCGACCATCCTCGTCCATTACCCGGATCGCAGTAACTCTGTTGTGTTCCGCCGAACCCAGTAGCAAGCAACTCTCGGGAACGGTCGTCACATGGTCCTGGTGGGAATATAGCGCTACAGGGGCTCCATCCTCACCACTTCCTCTAGTGGCAAACAACTCGTCTGAGGAGCCATGTGAATTCAGTGCAAGCTCCCAGACCCCGCTGGACATGGATTCTGCCCTTTCTACACTGGCTCCAAGAGAATGACAGAGAAGTTGGTGGCCAAAGCAGATTCCGAGAGTGGGAATGCCCATTCTTGATGAGCACCTCATTAGCGACCCACCGCCACTCATCCAATCCTCCCACATTGTCACGTTTCTCCTAGAGCCGCTGCAGACTACCGCATCCGGCCCAATGGCCCGAATCCAATCCTCAGTCAACTCATCTTCCCCGTGAAGGGGCATCGCTATCCTCCTGAAGACCACCTCATTCCCATGCATCTCCATGCTGCATTCTTCCCAGAATGGGTAGTCGTAGTCCCAATCAGGTACATCATTCTCGGAAATGCCGACCAATCCTCCCTCCTGAGCGCGTAAACCCGCCTCTTCAGACTGCATTTGCGGGGTAACCAGCAGAACCTCGACCGCACCCCTCTCCGCAATGGGCTGTATCACCTCTTGATTACCGCCATGCCCAAACTCAGATCTCTCGACCAAGAGGTCGATTAGGATGACTCGTGTAACCCTGCTCACATTACTCCGAAGAGGCAATTCTTTGAAAGACCCCCGCCCCTCAAGGGGAGTGAATAACATGGTCGACAAGCAACTCATCCTCGACTCAGTCGGGCCAGTCCAAGCTGTTCTAGACGCTCATGACGGCGTGGTAAACGTGGTGGATACTACGGATGGGGTGATCATGATCTCATTGGAAGGTGGTTGTACAGGTTGTAGCGCCACACCCATGACAGCCATGCAGATTTACTACTCTTTGATGAAGCTGGATCAAGTTGAGGATGTAGTTTTCGTCAACGGAGAACTCCCCGCATACATGCGGAGTTTCATAGACGACAAGCTAAACTCGGAGTAGACTACTCATCGTTGGCTTTCTTCATAATTTTGTGAGGATTCGCCTCACCTTGGACATCCTTGCCTTTGATGTTCATGACCGATGCCAATGCCATCATTACCGCAATCACCGCAAACGGCCTGGCTATTTTCGTCGAACCCCAGATCTCCCCACCGGAGTAGTGTAAGGAGAAAAGTAGAGCCGCTGAGACAAGACATATTGTCGCAATCACCCTCTGTGCCAGAATCTCACTCTCAGTAGTCCTGGATAGGGAGCCAATCGCCATCCATAGGAAGGTCGCCAAACTGCAAAGCACCAATGAGGCCGCTTCTATGAACTCGAGGTACTCCACAACAGTCCCTGTGGGAGTCAGTTTGAGTATCTTCTGCAATATCAATAACGCAATATATCCCCCCACGAATTGAGTTGGCGTGGGAACTTCTCCTAGGTCCAGATGGTCTAATCGGGACGATTCTTCTTACCAAGAGAGCAATTCTGGCCCCAGATCCCGAATTAAGTCCCAATCCCATGATTGGACGGAACCAAAGGCAGACTACTCAGCTCCAATGCTTTTCGTCGGACAGTTGACCAGCTTGGTCTCATTGTCCATGTTCTACGCCGGTACAACCCCCACAGACTCGGAGAGTCTGGACGGCTCAACAGTTTGGGCTTTCGGAGAGTCCGCCCTCCTTGTCAACATTCTTTTCGGATTGCTATCCTTCCTCTTTCTGTTCCGAGTCTCCATCTCCCGAAAGGCCCCAAAGAGGAGGAGGAGAATTGCGAGAATTTGGCTATTGGCATATATCCTGGCTGCGCAACTGACTTGAGTAACTTTCACCTGCGACTGCTGTAGATTCCCATGCACCCACTTTCAAATCTGCTACTCGCGATCTCAGCAACAATGATGTTCGTCGGGATTATCTTCATGGGAACTGGTACTCCAGTGCCACTATTTGACTCCCAAGAGGAGGCCGAGGTAGAATTCGTTTATTCGGGACAGAACACTACTCTATACTTCGAACAGACCGAAACAAACACCAACAATGGGTGGGCGATATACTCTTTCGGACAATACTTGGACGATGATGGCGATGGGGACTGGGATGATTGCGGAATCGTGCAGATCTCGCTACTCAACGAATCAGGCGTGAGCTACTTCTATCCCCAATGCGGCAACTCCACCCAGAGGGAAGATGTCCCAGACATGATTTACGTCGGACAACTATGCTACAACCCGTCAAATGAACCTTCATCTAGATGCACCGATGGAAATTACACCTTCGAATCAAATGTCTACGTCAAACTATCCCAGGAGTTCCAGGAAAACTCCGATACTTCCATCTTTTCTCGAATTATTGACTGGCTTATTGAAGGCTTGTCCACCGGCAGGACAATTCTCTGCAGCTCCGTACCCTTGCTATTCCTCGGGCTCATTTCTGGCATATTACTTTCCAATTCGGAAGATGAGGCCCCGAAAAAGAAGAGAGAAGGCCCTACTGCTGAATGGCGTGCATACTCCCTTTCTGGTCAAGAGAGAGGTGGCGATGGCCTCCCGAAGGCGTTCAGCAGACACTCCGAGAAGAAGGACATCTTCAGGAAGCCCAGGAAAGGGAACGTCAGAGGTGGCGTTCACAAGTCAGGTGGCCTCTTCCTCGAGGGGTGGACCGATGCAGACTCCGATGCTGCATACAAGAAAAAGGTCGAGGATCGCCGTAAAGAGTGATGAATCATCGTAAGAGCGGCATCATCATCAGAAATATCCCTATCACCACCATGGCAACCAGTGCCCGACGTAGATAGGTGAAAATTGAGTCTAGAACCATCCCACTGTACGGAGCACGGCCCTTGCCGACGTAGATTCGAAGGGGGGGATCGTCCTCTTCCACCTAATCGCCCCTGTATGCAGAATCCAGCTTGAAAACTGGGATAGGTGCCATCTTGTGCGAGTTGGACTCGTGCAATCCGACGTACAGGCTCATTACTTCGCGTTCACGATCGGACATTTCCGAATCCGAGGGATTTTCCAACTCCTTCATGGCCCATTCCAACTCGTCGTAGGAAGCCCCCATTTGCTCTTCATCGGTCCTACCATCATCCCACAGGCCGTCAGTCGGAGCCGCATCTAGGATTTCCTCGATAATCCCCAATTCTTTTCCAATCGCAAAAACCTCCGACTTGTATAGGTCCGCTATGGGGGAGATGTCCACCCCCCCGTCCCCGTATTTCGTGAAGAATCCTACACCGAAGTCCTCGACCTTGTTCCCGGTCCCGACGACTATGCCGTTGTTCGAGCCAGCAATTGCGTACAATGTTGTCATTCGCAACCTCGCTCTGGAGTTCGCCTGGGATAATTCGGACAACCCTTCCATCTCAGAGCAAAACTCGTCGTAAGTCGAAGAAAGGTCGCGAACCTCCCCGCAGACATTTCCCCATTTCGACTTCAGCCATTCGATATGGCGGTCCGACAGATCAAATTGCCCCCTGTCTTGATGGATTGGCATGTTCAGGACAATTGTGTCAATTCCAGTCATAGCCGAAAGAGTGGACGTAACCGCGGAGTCCACACCCCCGGAAACTCCGACAACTAGGGCTTCTATGCCATTCTTATTCGCATAATCCCCAATCCATTCGGATATATCTTCAGCTATATTTCTCCAATTCATACAGAAACCTCAGTGACAGGAAACTCCGTACTTCTTCAGCCTCCAGTAGTTGTATGGCCATGGAGTCAGGAATCCAGCAATCAGCATCGGTGCAATCACCCACCAAGTTAGCTTTGCACCACCAGTTAGTACCAGATCTACTACGTTCATCGCAGCCTCCATGGATATCATCGAGATTAGCGACATCCCTATAGCAACGCGGAACGCCTCGTAAAGAGGCATCTGGCTTAGGAGAATGAATGTCTCAAGGGCAATAGAAGTCATAATTCCATTGAACATCGCCAGCGCCATTATCATCATGGCGCTCCAACCCGAATCTGTAAATACGAATTGGAAAGCCGCAATGGTCCCGAAGTCTCCTATACTGCACCCAATTAGGCACCATTTTGTATTGTTAGCCGATTGCCTCCAGACCGCCTTGTCTTTCCAATGGAACTCCTCTCCACGACCATCGACAGTGTAACCCGCCGAACGAACTGCATCACCTAGTTCCTCGCTGGTGGCCCCATCGTGTCTGACCTCTGCACTCCCATCTTGATGACTAACTGTGGCTGAGACTACTCCAGGAAGGTCCTCCAGAGCCCTCTTTACTCGATTCGAGCAACCGTCGCAAGTCATCCCTCCGACTTCTAGCCGAATCGTCTCTGCCATGATTCCAACTGGCGCATAGGGCATTTGAAGTCTTGCAATTTACAGTCTATCTGTTCTCATTAGCCCCCTCAAGTTCAAGACGAACTCCTAGGTCGCTTGGCCGATGAGCGTACCCGTTTCCCCCGGCGAACTTGACCCGGTGGACCTGGAGAACTCTTTGATGGGAATCTGGCAAGATGAGGGCACCTTCTCCAAATCCATTGAATCCAGGAGAGAACTTAACTCCCCGTTCACTTTCTTGGAGGGCCCTCCAACCGCAAACGGCAGACCGGGGATCCACCATGTTTTGTCACGTCTGTTCAAGGACATGGTATGCAGGTGGAAGTCGATGGAGGGGCACGTAGTAG
>CAYFGC010000075.1:0-5238 GCA_964342625.1 uncultured Candidatus Poseidoniales archaeon
GTGGAACCCCTGATTGAAGAGGCAATGGAGAACATCTCCGAGGGATCATTGGTTGTTGACTATGGCACTGGGACGGGAGGATCTGCGATTGAATTACTGAAGAAATTGGATGAGGAGGGAGTGACAATTGATTTGGTATTGATCGACCCCCTAGTTTCTTGGTTTGCAAAGGCTAGAGAGATACTGGGACATAGGGAGGGAGTGCAATTTGAGTTGTCAATTAGCGAAGACGAGACTGGACAAATAACATTTAGGCGCCTGGAAGAGATGTTGGAGGGAAGGAAGGCAGATGTAATCATCTCTTCTTCGACCCTCCATCTGGTTCCAGCCAAAGCAATGGATGAATTGGCCATCCAGTTTGCAAGCAGCCTTTCTGACGATGGGGTACTGATTTGGGATAGTGGAGATTTGGAATCGGATTTCCGACCGATTAATTCGGCCCTACTCCACGATCCCTATCGTGCGGTTCGAGAGATCCTGAGAGATAATAGTCAGAGGATTGAGATCATGTCCAGATTGTCTAATGAAGAGGCGAACAAATCTGAGAAGAGGTTAGATAGGATCTTTCCCTTGCCTTTCCCGGTCGAGGTAATTATTGATTCCATGAGGGACGCCGGTTTTACTACTCAAATTAGTGAAAAGATAGTGGAGTTCGAAAAAGATGATGCTGAGAGGTTTGTCTTGGTTCCGAGGCTTGCTGAGATAGCCGCCCCCCTGATGAAGGGTGAAAAGAGAGATGATGAAATCAAGAAGGCCCTCAAGTTGTCTCTGGGACGTATTGCCGATGATGGAAAGGGCACAGATTCGTCATACAGGAGTCACTGGATCTATGGCACCCATAGGCTGAGTTAGGTTCTCCGACTTTATCCTTGCAAGGACTTCAGAATATCTTCATCGAGGAGTTCCCAGGAGAATTCCCCCCTCGTACCGGGATCCCTTCCGAAATGGCCTCCTGAAGCGGTCACGGAATATATTGGCGATCTGAGATTCAGTGCATCTATTATTGCCTGTGGCCTGAAGTCAAATGCTTTCTCGACTCTCTGAGAAAGAGTTTGGTCGTCCACCACGCCTGTATCCAAGGTGTTAACAAATACGCTGACTGGCTCAGAAACACCAATTGCATATGCCAATTGAATTTCACACCTTTCTGCCATTCCACTAGCAACAACGTGCTTTGCCGCCCACCTGGAAGCATACGCGGCGGATCTATCCACTTTGCTTGGGTCCTTTCCACTGAAAGCACCGCCACCGTGCCTCCCCATTCCGCCGTATGTGTCAACGATGATTTTCCTGCCAGTGAGGCCAGCATCTGCATGGGGGCCCCCGCGAACGAATCTTCCAGTGCCATTGATTATTATCTGGGTGTCCCCTTTCAACAGAGATGCTGGGATTACCGGCTTTATGATCTTCTCCAAAACTTCAGTGAAGATGAAATCGTGCTCGTCATCTTCGTTTCCATCAAACTTCCCCCCTGCTATGTCATCATGCTGTATGGCAATGACAACTGTGTCAACCTTGGAGGGAATGGCATCATCGCCATATTCTATAGTCACTTGACTCTTTGAATCGGGCCTAGCCCAGGAAAGAGAGCCATCCTTCATCGAGGTAGACATCTTCGTTGTGAGACGTTGTGCCAGTGCTGCGGGTAGGGGCATGAAAGAACCCTCGAGTTCTGGGAATGACTCAGTTTCATTTGATGCATAACCGAACATTAGTCCTTGGTCTCCAGCTCCCTGTTCCAGATGGAGTCCCTTTCCCTCATCGACCCCTTGAGATATGTCAGGAGACTGCTGGGTAATTCTGACGACGACCTCACAGAGTTCCTCACTGGTAGCATCCATCCCGACTGAATGGTCGTCATAACCGATGGAAGATGCCGTTTTCCTAGCCACCTCCTCATATCCTATCTCCTCATTAGATGATATTGTCACTTCCCCTCCTATGAAGATGTAGCTACACGATTCGGTCCCCTTGACCATTGTCTCTACGGCCACTCTTGCTCCGGGATCGATAGAAAGACACTCGTCTAGGATGGCGTCAGAAATCATATCGCAGAGTTTGTCTGGATGACCCTCGGATACGGATTCTGAAGTAAAAAGATAAGTCAATGTATCACTCCCAATCTTACCCCATTTGAGTTTGCATTTTATTCTTATTGAATTCGAATATCAAACAATCACACGAAAGGTGGTCTCTTCACTTCTGATCTGACCCTCCTCCTACTGCTGGACTGGATCCAGACCTCGCTCCCGGCCTCGCAGTTTCTCAGATATCCCAGTGCGATTCCGGTCATCCCCTTGCTAGGTGATGGGCCGCCACTTGTGACATAGCCAATAATTTCTGAGTTTTCTTCTGGGCCGTCCATAACCCTATGTCCCGGTCGTGGCGAAGGCCCTCTTTCCATGCATTCCATGCCCCATAGTTTTGACTCGCTTTGCATGGACCTAAGTAATGCTTCTCGGCCGATGAAATCGTGATCAATATCCAAACCGAAGGGGACCGAGGTTTGTGATGTTGTCCTCGCTAGGAATCCTGCTGGAAAATCATCGCCATCACCCTCTATTCCGGGCCAGAGAAAGTCCTGTCCCGAAAGCAAGTATCCTTTTTCCAATCGTAGAGTATCTCTCGCACCTAGGCCTACAGGGGTAACTTCATGATGTGAGATTAAATCCGCCCATAGAGAAGGAGCATCTTCATTCGAAAGGAAAATTTCAACTCCTTTCTCTCCCGTATATCCAGTTCCCTGAATCCAACCAGAGAGGTCCTTTCTATTCGCCATTATTTCCTGGCAACGAAATCTCCGAACATCATTTTCGTCTCCAAGAATGTCTTTCAGAATCTTGCCGGAGTTTGGTCCCTGTAGTGCGATGATGCTAGTCTCTTCGGACAAATTCTCGATTACGATTGAGTCGTCTGACGGAAGGTTGCTTGATAACCAGTCAAATACTACTTTGACCATGGTTGAGTTTGGGACCCCCAGCACCTCTTCTTCGTTAGAAATAGCGAAAATCATGTCATCTATGATGTTTCCCTCGTGATCTAGGAAATGGGTGTATCCACAACTACCGGGTTGGAACTTCATATACTCCTGAGTAGATACAGAACTCAACCATGCTCGGACACCATTGCCACGAAATCGAAATAGGCCCATGTGTGAGACATCAAAGAGTCCGGCCGAATTACGGGTCGAGAGGTGCTCCTCCTGAATCGAAGAGTACCAAATTGGTAGTTCATATCCATGGAAGTCGACCATATTCGCCCCAGCGGAAATGTGCGATTGATACAATGCCGTTCTCACTGTGGTTTGGTTCATTGAGCCTGCGTGCATCGGTCGGTGCAAAAACAACTCGGAAAAGAGAGGAATTGTGCAATAGTCAAAGATTAGTAGAGTTTAAATACATCGGCAATGACTATACAACTGTAGGTTGATATGATGAAAAGAGACACTGGAGGGAAATCCGTAGCAGCCAAGAAGATGGCAAAGAGGAAAATTAGAGGAGGCCTTCCTACAGGAGCAAGGCCGTCTAGGTCTAGGAGAACTGAGGCCGTTTCAGGCGCATGTGTGGTTTGTGGCGGAACATCATGGGACTCCGATAACATCAGGGGTGAGACGGTCTGCTCGGAATGTGGCTACGTGGCAGCTGAGAACATGATTGACCCGGGAGCAGAGTGGGTCAATCACTCCAATGGGGATGATCGGAGTCGCGTGGGCGCGCCATCGACGCTGACTCTTTCGGACAAGGGCCTATCCACGGAGATTCGTAGGTCCGACCTTACTTCGGGTGGGGCGAGAAAACATGGACTGTCCGGGAAGGCCCTTAGGGACTGGAGGAGGAGGCAACGGATCGATCAGAGGAGCAAGACCAGGGATAGCCGTAGCAGGAATCTCTCAGTAGCAATGCAATTCATAAGGGATCGTGGTGATCTGCCGCCTCAGATCGAGCAAGAGGCAGCGTCACTTTATCGCCATTCTGTGGAGAGGGGGCTGGTGACTGGGAGGAGCATCAGGGGGGTAACTGCCGCTTGCGTTTACATTGCCGCCCGAGAAGCAAAGATTCCCAGGAAAATTGAAGAAATCGGAGAAGCCTTCGATATGGTTTCCGACATAGAGGAGAAGGAGTTGAAGAGGACAATCAGGCTAGTTGCAAGGAATCTCGGAACGCATCACATCACTGGGCCTGAGGAGTACTTCGAGAAGTTCCACTCAGACCTGGGCCTTCCCGCGATGGTTCTTGGCGAGGCAAGGGATCTATGGGCGAGGGTCGGAGAAAATCTATCCTGGCAGGGCAAGAAGCCCTCGGGAATAGCTGGGGTTATTCTCTATTATGTGTCTCAGAAGAGCACTTCGACTAGGACCCAGAGCGAAGTATGCAAGGTATCTGGGATAAGTGAAGTAACCCTCAGGGGCCTACTGAAGATCCTGAATCAGATGATAATTGAATAAGCCTGTCACGACAAGACCTTATTCTCCCGGCACGGGCGAGATGGTGGTAGCAACGTGAGAATCGGCATCATAGGTCTCGGAACGGTTGGAAAGGCCATTAAGAGTGGCTTAGGAGAGCGACACGAGATTTTCGTCCATGACATTGGAATGGATACTAGCATTGCAGATGTAACCAATAATGCTGAGTTGATCTTTGTCTGCGTTCCAACACCAAGTTACCAGGAGACTGGGGGGTGCGACACTAGGATTGTCGGAGACGTACTGCGACTCTTACCGGAGGGATCCAGAGTAGTGATCAAGAGCACGGTCATCCCTGGAACGACTCAGAGTTTCCACGAGGAGTTTCCCGGACTGGAGATTGCATGCTCTCCGGAGTTTCTGAGAACTTCGACGGCTGCAGAGGACTTCCAGAGCCAGGACATTCTAGTTGTTGGGACCCATCACGATGATTTGGCGGAGTGCATAATTGAGAGTCATGTCAAAGCAGGAGTTGTGAGTAGGGAGGGGTGCATGGTAGTTTCTCCCACGCAGGCTGAATTGGTCAAATACGCGAAGAACTCGTTCTATTCGATGAAGGTTATTTTCGCTAACCAGTTCTATGATTACTGCCAGGATCTTGGAGAGGATTGGTCAATTGTCAAGGACATAATTACTAGGCCCCAGATGCAACCCATAGGCGACTCGCATTTGGAAGCGATAGATGGGGATAAGAGGGGTTTTGGAGGGGGTTGCCTTCCGAAGGACACGAGAGCCTTGTTCGCGGATCTAAGAGAAAGAGGGTTAGATTTTGGACT
>CAYFGC010000075.1:5338-6829 GCA_964342625.1 uncultured Candidatus Poseidoniales archaeon
ATCTGAGCTAGTGTTTGATTAGCGAAGCTATTGGACATCACAAAACTTGGATGACCGGTAGCACAACCAAGATTGACCAACCTCCCCGAGGCTAGAAGGTAGATGCTGTTGCCAGAATCGAAAGTGTATCTGTCGACTTGTGGCTTTATGTTCGTCCATGAAGCACTGCTGGCTTCCAGCCTCTCGACCTGAATCTCATTATCAAAGTGACCAATGTTGCAGACGATCGCCTGATCCTTCATCGACTGCATGTGCTCTAGAGTGATCACGTCCCTGTTGCCGGTTGCGGTGACGTAGATGTCTGCGTCCCCGAGAGTGTCCTCCACTGTCTTGACGTGGAATCCCTCCATCGATGCCTGAAGTGCACAGATGGGATCAACTTCAGTCACTATGACCTTTGCACCCTGAGATTTTAGGGCTTGTGCGGAACCTTTGCCGACGTCGCCATAGCCGCAGACCACCGCAGTTTTGCCAGCGATCATAACGTCAGTAGCCCTTTTAATTCCGTCAATAAGTGACTCACGACATCCGTAGAGATTGTCAAACTTTGATTTTGTAACTGAGTCATTGACGTTGATTGCAGGGAAAAGAAGTTTTCCTGAGTCAACCATCTGATTGAGCCTTAGGACGCCAGTAGTGGTCTCTTCTGATACTCCTTTGCACCCATCTGCAACATTGGTCCAGAAATCGGGGGATTCGGAGTTAACTCTCTTGAGGAGGTCCTTTATGCACTGTTCCTCTTGACTCTCTGAGGGAGAGTCAACCCATTCACTACCATGCTCAAGTTCGTACCCCTTGTGTATCAGGAGGGTCGCATCGCCACCATCGTCAACTATCAATTGCGGCCCATTATCACCCTCGTGCGAAAGAGCCATCAAGGTACAGTCCCAGTATTCTTCCAAGGACATTCCCTTCCAAGCAAACACTGGAGTTCCAGATTCAGCGATTGCAGCTGCAGCGTGATCCTGTGTCGAGAAGATATTGCAGCTGGCCCACCTCACGGAAGCACCAAGTTCTACCAGGGTCTCTATCAAGACCGCGGTCTGAATGGTCATGTGAAGCGAACCCGTGATTCTGACTCCATCCAGTGGTCTATCTAGGGCATATTTTTCTCTGATAGCCATCAGTCCCGGCATCTCATGTTCTGCTATCTCTATCTCCTTCCTTCCAAAGTCAGACAGGGAGATGTCGGATACTAAGAAAGATTGGGCACCGGACTTAGAGCCATCCATGGATTGCATGAAGACGGCTCATGAAACATCGATATGAACGTTTGTTATCATTAACGTCTAATACCTTTGACGATGGCACGAAAAATAGTGCGAAGTAATGCATAGGTAGTGAGTGCATCACAATAGGGAGATCTTTGGCAGAAGTAGCCCCGATTAATCCCGAAGTTCCACTACACAAGGGACTCCCTCTATTCTGCAAAAATATCTGGTCAAGGAAGGAGATGATAGGGCAATTTGTAAAGAGGGACTTCAGGATAAA
>CAYFGC010000076.1:0-6571 GCA_964342625.1 uncultured Candidatus Poseidoniales archaeon
CGCGGTCCCCGGCTTAGGAGGCCGGTGCATTATCCAGGCTATGCTACACGCCCGCTCCCGCGAGCACGACCTCCTGAAGAAATGTGCCCCGAAAAAAATATGTTTTCACGCTCTGTCATCCGATGCCATCAAGCGGAGAAAGCACCTCGAGAGAACGTGGCGAGCAACTCCTCGGACCTCCCCAATCCGTATGGCGAAGACACCACCTTTGGTCAGACGTCAGAAAACGCGTTGAATCGAAGAGTTCGGATAAGAGACTCCCAACGAGTCGTATGGACTAGAATATCTACCATCAGGGGCAGCAGACGAGCAAGGACGCTTGTCTCCTCGCTCGCCATACTTGTCACGACTCTATTTGCCTCTGGGTGGGGCGAGGAATACCTGTTGGTTGGAGTCGCGCTCTTCGCAATCCAAGCGATTTTCTTCATCCCAACTCTGTTAGCAGCATCATTCGCGCAGATGTCTGCAAGGGACAGGCTTCAGTTGAAAATTGGCAACAACCGCTCAATGGAGGCATACCCCGGCGTCGAGCGGATTCTGAATACTCTACACGAGAGAACGCTCAGGGAAAGGACGCGGGTTATTTGCGCGGTTCTTGCAGTTGGGGCACTCAACTCGGTTGACAACTTCGAGACCGGGAACATCCTGGCATCGATACTGTACGGGCTAGCCATTTTTCTAGGGTCCATCTCTATCATCAACACCCTTCAGCTAGAGCGCCGGATTCCAATGACTGACGAGGACTTCCCGCTTCTTTCCATGCATGCGCCCACACTCCACCAGAGCACCTTGAACCGGGTCCTCTCAGATTTGGTAGTGGCTCATTTGGATCCTGAGACTGCTGGAGCATGGGACGATTGGCTAATCGAACTGGAGAACAAAGTCCGTTCCAACCAGACACCGGAATCAGCAGTTGAACACCTACTACGCGTTCTCCATCTCAACCACCTCGGTCTACTGGATAACGACAGATTGGTTTCCGAATCCAAGCGAGTGTTTCGCGTGGCCGCAATAGACGGCTTGAATGACGACCAATCGAAGTTCTGCTACCGCACTCTCCGAAGACTAATGGCACACACAAGAGCATGGCAACCGGGGCTCTTCAGGCTGATAGATCGACTCGAGGATGCAGCACTAAGGGGGCACTCATCACTAATCGAGAACCCATGGAGGCTAGATCTGGACATCCCCCCAAGGTGTTCCCAAGGTCAGGGTGATTTGTTCGTAATGATTCACAATCATTCGCGAAAGGACGCCCAGGTCGAAGTCGACATCATCGCAGCCGATGGGGAACCCCATCATCAGACCCTCAGACTGAATCCTCCTGTTTCCAGACAGCCGAAGAAACCAGCGAAGATTGGTGAGGAGGGCAACGACATCGTCGATGTTCTAGGAAGGCTAATCGACAACTCACTAGTGCTATGGATCGGACTAGCCTGGCCACAGGGAGCAACGGGTTCCAAACCGATACAAGTCAATCTTAGAGGGCCCAACGGGGAGACGGTCTCATCATTCGTGGTTCAGACCACCCTTTCATCAGGATTCAACCCAGAAGGCGCAACTGAGAAGATGCTGGATGCGGCAGTGGCCGTTAGAAGAATAGCGATCTCCGTTGCTGAGTGACGTCTAGGAGGACGTCGGTAAAGCGTCACGTTCTTGTGATTGGGACCGCTGGCCAGATTGAAAGATGGAGTCCAGAGAAGTTGTGGTTATCGGGTCAGGCCCCGCGGCCCTTCGCGCAGCGATAGCCTGTTCAGACGCGGGCGTGGTCCCATTGGTCATAGACGAACTAGGAATCGGATCCGGATCCGGCACCCCTCCAGTGGCTGGTCTCGCCGCATCGATCGACGAACTGAACTCTCAATCGCACATGGAGGACACACTAGCTGCAGGTGGCGAATTTTGTAACGAATCCGTAGTATCCAGGACTTGCAATGAAGGAGTCTCAACGCTTGCGGAGCTGGAAAGATGGGGGCTGGCCCTCAGACGCAGAGAGGGAGGCTTACCTCACGCGGCCCCCGCCCCAGGTCACCAAGTACCGCGCCTCACAGGCTGTGGCGACTCAACTACCAGAGAGGTAACTAGGATTCTAGAGGAACAGGCTATCAAGCGTGGGATTCAGCGGAATGCAGACTATCTGCCCCTCTCTATTGTTTCTGACAACAACCAAGTCAGGGGGGTAGTCGCCCTGAATATCTCTACAGGAGAAATCGAACCATTTCAGACAAAGGCCGTCATCCTCGCAACCGAGGGGCACCAAGGACTGTGGTCAAACCCTAACGAGGGCTCGGGGACCGGATCGGCTCTTGCACTATCCGCTGGCATCCAGCTTAGGGGGATGGGAAACACCCCTAGGCACCCACTAACAATCAGGGACTGCGGCATCCACATCCCGATGGACGTACTAGGGTCTGGAGGTAGGATAAGAAGAGAAAACGGAGACGACATCGGACCGGAGGAGGCTCTCGAAGGAGAGCCCTGCGTGCTCGATTTGAGGGGGATGGACCCAGATGCAAAGACATGGTTCTCACAAACATCATTCCGAATCAGCGACAGGCTCGGACTGGACATGACAAGGGACGTAATCCCCTTGTCTCCCGGTGTGGCTTACACCACGGGAGGGGCCCCCTGCGACAACGATGGCAGGGTCACCTTCGAGGAACAAAACACAGGGGATTCAGCCAAAAGCCTCTGGCATACCGGCCTGTATGCTGCTGGAAGGAGCGCCAACACCGGAATGCATGGGGACTACCCGTTGCCCGGAAACATCCTACTGGACGACTTAGTATCTGGAAAGGCAGCAGGATCCCACGCGGCTGCATGGGCCCCGACAAATCACTTCGGGGGTTCGGACCAAATCGAACGGGCCGTACAGGACGCAACAAACAGAATCACCTCAATCAGGGAAGGTGAAGGGATGACAGTCGGCAATTTCGCCTCCAAACTATCTTCTGCAATCTCGACATCCTCGTCATCGAAGGAAGCTGCACTAGCCGAAATCAATAACATCAAGGATTCTGGAATCCGCCTCACTGATAATTCTAAAGTCATGAACACCGAGATGGTCGAGGCCCTCAGATTGCACGGCTTGGCATCGGTAGCGGAATCCATCGTAACCTCCGGGTGATCAGATGGGAGATGACAAAAGCATCTTCTCAATGATCATCGGCGGAGAAATCCCCTGTCACAAGGTATACGAGGATGACTTGGTCTTCGCCTTTCTAGACATCAACCCGTTCAGTCCGGGCCACACCCTAGTGGTTCCGAAGGAAGAGGCTAGGACGCTTGACAAGTTGAGCGACGAGTCATCAGAGGCGTTGGGGAGAGTCCTCCCTAGAATTTCAAGAGCAATTTTGAGTGCAACTGGGGCCGAAGAATTCAACATCATTCAGAACAACGGCCCAAACGCATTCCAGAGCGTTTTCCACGTTCACTTCCATATCATCCCGAAGATGAAGGATGGAAGGGGCCTAACATTCCCATTCAAGTCCTCACCAATAGACCACGAGGAAGCAGAAAGTTTGGCTGCGTCAGTTAGAGAATTATTGGATTGAGCCACTCTCAATAATCAAGACCTCAAACCTCCTCGGAATCATGTGTCGGATATGCATGGCGCTCCCAATATCGAACCAGAGCTGTCCAGTGGAGCAATGAAACTCAGAACAAAAAAACTAGACCGACTCCCTTGGGACCACACGGGAAGACATCCCGGGAACCCATTCTTCTGGAAGATAATCCTCCTGATGATGGGAATCGGTCTGAGGTATATTTTCAGAAGGAGCCACTACGACAAGCTTCCCGACTTCGAGGGCGGCAGAGTTCTGTCGGCCATCCACTTGAATGGTCTGGTCGACCCCACGACAATGGTACATTCCCAGGATCGGAGAGTCATCTCGATGGGCAGACATGACTTGATGACAATGCCACTAATAGGCTGGTTCTCAAGGAGAATGGGCTCTCAGCCTGTGATTAGGAAGTCAGAGATAGACAACGGGGTTTCGGATGAAGAGTACGCGAAAAAAATCAATGATAGGACGCTATTGACAATGACCAATTGCATCGCGTCAGGGCACAACGCCCTAGTAATGCCTGAAGGCAAGTCTCATCAGGACTCGAAACTCCACAGATTCAAGACTGGACCTATGAGGTTCGCATTAAACGCAGCCTCAATAGCACAACACAGAGGCCTACCCCCTCCAGCGCTACAGCCCATTGGGCTACACTTCCGATGTCACTATTGGTTCAGGACAGATGCATTTGTTGAGTTCCAAGAACCAATACCGGTAGACGCTCCAGATGTTCCGGGGGCGGCAGAGCGACTGTCATCGGGAGAATGGGTTGAACCCCCATCAGAACAGGTACACTACCTGCGTGATAGTCTATTCTCCTCGCTTTCAGAGGTCACCCCAGACGCCCCAGACTGGGAGACATACCGAGCTTGGCACCTGATAGGTCACATCAGAGCTAACTCGGCCCACAGTCCCCTCCGGTCATTCAAGGACGAAGTCCTCGCAGCAAGGGATGTTCGCAATTCGCTTGCAGAAAGGCAACCAGCGGAGGATTTGCTGGCGCCTTCCATAGAGGCGGCAAAGATACTACACGACCACGATTTGGACGGGCGTTCGATAGAAGGGACTAACCTGAAGACTAGCAGGATGTGGGTCAGTGGCCTGGCGGGCGTTCTTCTGATGGCCCTCGCATCTCCAATCACAATCCCATCGACTGGAGTCCAGGCATTCTTCGCATGGTACATGGGAGACAGGACTGATGAGGGAATAGATGCCAGGACCACATATCACTTCCTAGCGGGGATGTTCTCGCCAATCCTATTCTGGATCCCCATTGCAATTGTAACGTCCATCATCCTCATTCCTCCATCCATGACTTCATTCCCAATCAACCTAGTACTAGCGGTGGCGATAGTCCTCATCATCCACGCTTCAAACTTAGTATTCCTGCTTGGTTATGATTGCTGGACAGATTTCTCCAACGCTGCTAAGAGAGCACGACTGGCGTCTTCTGAACAAGGAAAGAGGCTCCACCAACTGATTGATGATGTGAGCGCCAATCTCAACTTGCTCTAAATAGGACCACTTCTTGCAACATTCGTGAACCACAGCGAGGCGGCCGACTCAATCAGGGCATGGTTGGAAGGAGAGAGGCTAGAAGCCAGAGAGGTCAAAGACCCTCAAGCGATAATCCACCTCCACGTACGATACCCACCAACAAAGCAGGGTCATCTCTTCAACATCGTAATCCCGAAGAATAGGAATCTAGTATTGGTCTATTCAATCACAAGAGTAGACGAAGGGCAACAGGAGTCAATGCGAGAAATGGCCAAAGAGGTCTCTGAGGACTGGGAAGAGTGGCTTCATGAAACCAGAATCAGAATGACGTCTTCAGATCTCGATTGGGTCCTCCATGTCGGCAAAAGAAAAGATGGTGTTGCCGGGCCTCTGCAGGCATTCAACCTTTCAAGGCCAGTTTGGCTAGACGGCCTCACACAGAATGAGTTTATGCAAAGCATGAGGAAGGTCTGGCTGACAAAACTCTCTTTGATCCACCAAATCAAGTACGGTTTCGGTAATGGAAAAGGGAAGCCAGGGCCCGTTGACGATTGGGAAGGAAAGAAGACCGGCCGAGGATCTAGACAGACGCAGACGAGGAAATCTGAGATAGACACAGACGAGACCGGCGGCTTCGGCAAGGACTTCGACCCCCTGGAATGGGCGTAATGATCGAGGCACATGGGAACATGCAAAAAGTGACCGTAAGGGGTTTAGGTTAAGTATTCGAGAAATTCGAAACGATATGATGCAGTACGACCGTTCCTTCGAAAGGCAAGGAACCTCGAGCAAGAGGAGTGGCGCCGCCATTGTCATGCTGATGCTTCTCAGCCTCCTAGCTTCGTTCTCGTCTCCAGCAAGTGCAAGTGATATTGTCATCACAGATCCAATAGAAGTCGTTCAGAGCGGTGTGCACAACGACAGGATGATGGCAATGGATGCCGACTCAGAAGGAAACGTGCATGTTGTCTGGAGCCGCAACACAAACCACCTGTATTACAAGATGCTAGACCCAAGGGGGGAAACCCTGATCTCAGAGACTCAAATCTCCGATCCTGGAGCACACCGGGCATGGCATCCCGACGTCACTGTAGACAGTGATGACATGGTTCATGTCGTTTGGACTGATAGGGCCGGACAATACAAAATCATGTACACCCTTCTCGACCCATCGCTGGACGATCAGAACGGGGACTCATCACTGGACTCAACCCTTTCCGTAGTACCAAACGACTTCGAAGTCGCAAACAACCCACAGAATAGGGATTGGCCAGCTATTGACGTAGACTCAGAAAACAACCCCCATATCGTATGGGAGGACTCATTCGAACCTCTGGAGCTATACTACCAGCAGTCTCAGATTTACTACAAGATGCTATCAGTCGACCAAGTCGCTAGAGTCGTGATCGTCGAGATTGACAGCACCCTGCTGACCCCGATCCTTGGCCAGAAGGGGCACCCAGACATCGCAGTCGACATCAACGACTTCGTTCAGATTGTCTGGG
>CAYFGC010000077.1:0-6561 GCA_964342625.1 uncultured Candidatus Poseidoniales archaeon
CACCGGCCTCCTAAGCCGGGGACCGCGGGTTCGAATCCTGCCGCGCCCGCCATCACGAAATCGACAAACCGTGCTGCTTGCCTGCCGTTGCCGTTCGATGCAAGAACCTCTCGAAGTGGATTCTCGGGTATGTGGAACGCTGCAATCCTACATCGCACTCTGATAGAGCGTCTAGCATCTCCTCTCTGAGGGTTTGTGGGACGCTTAGCCTCCTACCGACGATGACATCGTGGATTTGTGATATCAGATCGGTTGCATCAAGGCCGTGGTTGTTCATGAGGTCATCCACCTCTGCCATCGCACCAGAGAGGACTTTCCTGTTCCTACCACCGCGGTTTTCCCATTTCCACTCCACTACCTTGCCCCTGATTGCCAATTCCACCAGTCTCCTACCTGCTTGGAGGGTCGATGCCTGTACCATCTTGTGAACCGATGACCTGTCCGAAACGAGATCTCTGATGTCAAGCATCTCGAGAGTGAAGATAGCCTTCTTCAGGTTCCCTTCAGAGATGTATGCGATGTCTTCCAACACTCCATCTGCGGGTTTGCAGTCATTCCTCCCTGCAATCTCAGAAAGCGTTGCCGTGATTGTTTCTCTTTCAGTAGAGGGGATTCGGATCATCTGGCTCCTAGAGCGAAGAGCGTCTATTATCCTCGACGGGGCTCGAGCAACCAGTACGAACCTAGAGGCGCCCCCAACCGTTTCCATCATCCTTCTGAGATATGCCTGACGAATGTGTCCCAAGTAGTCCGCATCCTCTATGACAATCAAACGGCTAATTGGGATGGATCCGACCTCGGATTCGACCTCCGAGCCGGCCGGAGCAACGTCTTGGGGGTCTGAAATCGAGATTCCCCTATCGAATGCGTCTAGGCTGGTCCTACCTGCTAGTGTGTCCTTCTCGGATCCACTTGGCCTGAGGAACTCCTCGAACGTAGCCATGGCACCCCTCTGCCTAACTAGGTCACGTGCTTGTAGAATGTGCGTGGTCGACTTCCACCCCGGTCCTAGGATCTGCCTAGCGAACAGCCTCCAACATGCCGTCTTTCCGACACCAGCCGGACCGGTGATCAGCAGATGAGGGGGGACGGGAGAGGTGCTCGTGGAGAGGAGTGCCTGTTTCACTGCCTCGGGCACGGCCAGTTCTTCGAACCTTGTGGGGGCCTCTGTCACGAGCCAGCTCGCCATGGACGTATGGGAGAGAGGAGGGCCTTGAAGTCAACGATGCTACTCTGCCTTGAGTACCTTGGCCATGCCGTCCTTTCGGGGCTTGACGAAAATTCGGTATCCGCACTTGTGGCAGGACTTGCCGGTGGAACCTGCTTCGGCCCATGCCATGAAGCCGCAGTTAACGCACTTGTAGCGAATCTCGAGGGGGTCCATGGGAGCATTGCAATGGTTGCATTGCTCCTCTGATGTGGGGTTGTAGGCCCTCTTATCGGTCCTGTTGCAGTTCCTGCACTTGTATAGGATCTTCTGATCGCCCTTCATTGATATCGAACCGGCGACCTGCCGGGCCTTCTTCAACCTGTCCTATGCTGATTTGGCAGATTTGCATATCCCGACGAAGTTCTCGAAGATGTTCGAACCGAACTCTGTGTCATTGACCTCGGGATGAAATTGAAGGCCGAATCTATTCAAATCCTCGTTCTGCATTGCTTGGACCTTGCATGACTCGCTCTCAGCGACCTCGATGAAGCCAGGGGGCGTTACTGTAACCTCGTCGTTGTGACTCTCCCACACAGTCTGTTCCGAAGGAGTCCCCTGGAATAGCGGGCCTCCGTCACCCACTAGAGAAATGGTTGCAGCTCCGAATTCTGGCTTGGGCGCCTCACCCGCATCGCCCCCATAGTGTCGTGCCATGAACTGGTGACCTGCGCAGATTCCTAGAATGGGTACCTCCAATGAGAGGTAATCGGCGCAATTCCCAAGTTCCCCTGTAAGTCCGACTCGAGCCGCTCCTCCAGACAATATCAGACCGTCGAGTTGTCTGAGTTCCTCGATTGGAGTGTTGTTAGGAATAATCTGTGTTTCGACACCCAGATATCGTAGCATTCTCCATTCTCGGTGTGTCCACTGGCCCCCATTATCGATGACGTCGATGACCACTTGGTCGTCTCCCATGCAGAGCCTCGGTGCGGTTGGGCCATCAATAATGCCCCCTCAAACCTTGAAAAAGGGAGTCAAACTCGACAGAGGGCCGGCCCCGATGGTGTAGTGGCCTATCATGCAGCCCTGTCGAGGCTGCGACCCGGGTTCAAATCCCGGTCGGGGCGCCACTCAGTCCCCCTTCTAGAGGTAATTTTATGCATGGTTATTTAGATAGAATAACGACCTCACTCGGGAGATATCCAGGCTTCAAAGGAGCACAGTCGGAGCGAGCTGCTGTAATCTCTCTTTACTACGAGAGATGGCTCGGGATATCCATGGAGGGTTTTCGGGATTGATCTCATAATCTGTTCACTGGCATTGCCAATCTCACTTTCCGGGACTACCACCCTCCCCCTAATCATCGAAGGGCTAGTTCGGTCCAGAAGTGGGACAAGGCGGGGAAGGAGTTCGATTGTTCTATGAGGTAGGTTGACGAGAACCAAGTCCCACCTTCCTGTCAGATTTTGATCTTCACTCAGTTCGATCGCGTTGGCGGTTCCTACAATCCTGTCCTCGAAGACTCTGGAAATTGGAAGAGGAGATGGGGGGTATTCCCTTCGGTCCCACCTTCTGAGGTTATCAAAAAGTAGCCTCACCGCCTCTGGATTGAGGTCCGAAGCCAGAGCGTTTCCCACCAGGTCGGGCTCCGTGAGTAGGGTTGCCAATGCGGGACCGACCCCGCAAAACGGGTCGCAGACGTTTATCGGTCGTTGTAGCATCTCTCGTAAGTCCTTGGCGAGCGAGAGTGTCTCTAGCCTCTCTGACTGGAGCTTGGTGGAGAAATAGGCCTTGTTCGGATCGCAAGCAATCGATCTCCCGGACTCCCTAACGAGAACTCGGGTGGTCTTGGCTGATTCTGGAATTTTTTCTGTGACTATCTCGTCCCCAATCCTAGCACCTATTGGAGTTAGTGAGCGTATCCTCAGCTCTCCTTGGACTCCTTCGTCATTGAGAATGAGCCTGATGTGGGGGTGTGCGAGAAGTTTCGCCTTGGCTATCTGGGGGGTGTATTTCGCTAGAGTCTCCTCTACTCTGACAACCATCATGTCTGAAATGAACTCATGGGATGAGGGCCAGTCCTCTTCGAACCTGTCAACCTCCTCCTTGTCAACAAGCTGAGCGAGGTGATTCCACCAATCGGTGTCCACCCTTTTGTCCAAGCATCCCTCGTGAAGGACGACCCTGTGGACATCTAGAGGTTCTGTCATTTCAACGGGAGCGCCAGGCTCTAGTGGTAACAGCCTATGCTCACCATCTTCGTCGGGCAAAACCCTCATTCCCGGAGCGAGCCAACCTCTGTCTCTGAGAACCGCCAGAATCTCCTCGACCGATCGATTTGGGACTCTCAGGTGGCGCATCACGTTGAAGTGCCGGTGGGCATCATGGCTTCACAATGACGGAGGTCAGTTGACTGTGATTAGGAGCGTTCTGATATCCCCAATTGCCCGGTACCTCCGAACAAGGAGGCTTTTCAGAGCAGCGAAAGAGATGGCTCAGGAGAAGTCCAAGGGACTGATGGTGATTGGTGACCCATGCAGTGGGAACTACTTCCGATTCATGTCCACCATGTTCCCGAACTGCGAGCATGGCGACGTGACGGTGGACCTGTATGGTTGTGATTCCTGCAACAGGATGGACATTAACGACATGGCGGCGTGGGAAAATTTCGAGGACGGGGGCTTCGTGGTCATGGAAACGGGGGTTCTCGGATTCTCCAAAGATGTGGAAGCGGTTCTCAGACAGATCAGGAGAGTCTCGGGGGGTGACTTCCTCTCTGCTGGAGGCAACAGGGGATTCCTGTGGGTGAAGTACCTGTACAAGACTTACAGCAAGGAACTGATACACTCAATGGACCCATTCGACTCGAGGAAAGATGAGTACTACTCTGGCATCAAACTGGGACAAAGGGGGTCGTTTCGACTTAAGTTCTGAACGCAATCAGATTGATGAGCAGCGGAGGATGAGAGGTGGACGATGGCAACCGGGGAAGTTTCACCTGGGCTGTGGCTGATTGGGATTGGTCCGGGCGACCTTGGTCATATGACCGAGAGGGCGAAGAGCATTGCAAAGGGATGCAGCAAGAGGTACCTGGAGGGTTACACAGCAGTTCTTCCAAAGGACCAAGAGGCCCTATTGGAGGCAGAGGTTGGTACTTGGGAGAGGCTGATGAGGCCATCCGTTGAGGACCCGGGGAGCCTGCTGGATGAGGCTCGAAGAGATCCGGTGGCACTGATGGTCGTGGGCGACCCTATGCAAGCGACCACTCACATCGACCTAGAAGCAAGGTGCATGGAGGAGGGGGTGAGTTTCGAAGTAGTCCCAGGTATGTCCGCGACGTCGTTGGCTGTATCTCTATCCGGGTTGCAATCCTACAAATTCGGAAGGCAAGTGACCCTACCTTACCCCTATGGCGATTACTTAGCAACCTCGCCACTGGAGATGATTGGTTCGAATCGCAATAATGGCCTGCACACCCTGGTTCTACTGGATCTGGATCCGACTGGAATGGGTTTCGATCTGCCTACTCCGATGAGTCCGCAACAGGCGGTAACGATTCTAGAAAGAATGTCGGAAAGATCCCAGGAGGGAGAAGGCGTAGATGGTTTCTCTGAAAACGTAAGAGAGTGGGAGGGGATTCTGCTGAGCGACGTTGGGACGAGCAGACAGCGGGTTTGTTCCGGTTCCCTGGACGATCTCTCTGCAATCGAGGGTGGTTATGTGCACACCCTAGTAATACCATCAAACATGAGCGACAACGAAAAGGATGCATTCAGCAGAAGAAAAGAGTCCTAGGTGGCCCGACGACCTCAAGACTTAGCCTCGTGTCCGGAGTCTCGATAGCATGGCCAAGCCACCTGCAGAAGTCCGTTTCCCCGGTGACAAGAATCGCAGGAAGAGGCTGCGGGTGAGAGGCATAAAACAGGCATCAAAGGAAATCCAGAGGAGACTAGAGAAGAACCTGGATGCGCTGCTCGACAGCCCTGAGGGTTTCCTACCTGAGATAGTCGGAGATCTGGGCAAGGTCTCTCTCTTCGGTTCAAAGGACCCGATGGCTCTAACCCTGAAGGAGCTGGAGGTCGTGTCCTCGAAGAGGAACGATGTGAGGTGGCTCAAGAAGCGGATGGGAAAGAGGAGTGGTGGCGACGTCGCTAGATCTCTGGCTGGAAGCCTAGTGGCTGCCTCTGAGGAGGACCTGAGCACCGTATCTGTGTTCAAGAGCGACGTATATGGGAATGCGAGCTACCTGAAGAGGGGGAGCGGTCGGCCGGGGCACCTCGTTGGGATCCAGAACTTCAATCACCCGAGGCTTAGACTGCTGGTGTGGGACGACCATGCCAAGGCAGGGCAATACTTCTTCTCGTGGGATGGCGGGTTCGTCTTCACGGGCTTCGAAGCGAATCCCCCCTCTGACTGGGTGAGTTGGACGCTCGACAACACATCAGTGGATCTCCAAGGTGATAGGTGCAAGTGGTCGGTTGGTCTTAGCGAGGAGATAGTCGATTCCTGTACTAACACTACCGAGGGATGGCTCAAGCTGGACTTCGCCGATGGTACGACGGTCGGCCTTTCCCAGTCCGCCCTAGCTAAGACGGACGAGCCCCTGGCTCGAAGCATAGCGGTCTCGATGATGCCCCCAAACAAGCTGGGGGAGGTCTGTGAGGCCTCGTGGATGTGGAGCCCGGAGGGGTGGCCGGATGACAAGCCACTCCCAGAAGAGGGCATGGAAAGGGTGGGAGAGGTCCTCGGCACGTGGCTAAAGATGTCCTTGGAGGACAGCGTCGTTTCTCGTGCATGCAGGGCCAGCATCCTGAATTCCATTTCCGATGGTTTCGTCGTCGGAAACAACTGGTTCGCAGAGGATGATAGGTCGGGTTTCCTCAATCACATGGGGGGTACCGAGGACGAGCGCAGGGCGTTGTCAAGCATACTCGAATCCGTAGATGGTGGACTTCATGTGAGGTCCGATGGAGTGGTCCTCGATCTAGAGGACCATGTGATCAGATTCGAAGAGTCGTCGTGCCACCCAGTACTGGTCTCTCTATGGGAGGACTATGGAATGGTAATCCTGAACGATATGTACAGCCTAGAAGGGGAAGATGCCGAGAAGGTTCACTCTCGCCAAGCGAAGAGGAAGCAAGGGTTCGGGGCGTTCCTGCGCGAGCTTAACGAATCGCTCAGCACGGCAATGAGGCTCGACCGACTGCCCTGGGATAGCGGTGACCTACCGGACCCGCTCTCATTCGCGGACAGGCTAGTCAGGAAGGCTGCTGATGATGGGGTCGCTTCGACCGTCTCAATGGCGAGGAAAGGCAGGGGCTTGGAGTCAGCGATGGGCTGGGCATGGCTGATGGTGCACGAAAGGACTGAGTCTGATGCATGGAGGTTCGATGAGGAGAGTCGTGACAAGG
>CAYFGC010000078.1:0-6389 GCA_964342625.1 uncultured Candidatus Poseidoniales archaeon
GGACCCTCCATAATTAACAGCGAAGGGACTCCCACTGTGGTAGACGGATTCACAGTCCCTACCAACTCTACAATTATGGATGGGTGGGTCCACGTAACTAACTCCCCCCTGTCTTCTTCTTCCGATTCTGGGATAACCTGGGACGGGGACGACTTTTCCTCCGGAAATCTGGTTGGAGTTGAGTTGAATGATGAGGGAGAGATGGTCCTAAAGGACGATGGCACACGCTCCAATGTAAGCACATTCGATGTAGGGGAAATCGAAGTAACTCTTAATCCGGCATACCAGTACTCACCTGGATGGCGCAGGGTATTCGTCAAGTCCTCGTCAACTAACTTATCAGGCTGTGGAGGTTCACCAGGGGACTACATAGATCATGGACTCGACAATGACTTTGACCAGACTCTGGATAACGATGAAATCATCGAGACAATTTTCTACTGTGAGACGTTCGCAAATGACGACGTCGTCACTTCCTTGTCAATAGTCGACCCAGGGAGTGGATATGTCTCCGGGAACCTATCAGCTACAGGAGGTGGCGGGTCGGGCTTCTCAGGGACATATTCTGTGAGTTCTGGAATCGCGAGTATCACAATCAACGATGGCGGCTCTGGATTCGACACTACTGACCAGGTTGTTATTCAGTGCCAGTGTGATGGTACCGGTGCAGCGGCATCGATTGGCTCGGTAGACGCCAGCGGCGCAATTACTTCGGTCACAATCGACTCTCCCGGTTCTGGATACCAAGCCTCAGACACTATTGCAGTTGGTGTTGCAAACGGATCAGGAGAATCATTGACAGCAAACGTCTACTCTACTGGCGTCATACACTCCGTGGATGTAACTAATGGAGGTGCCAACTATACTTCATCACCCACCATTTCCATAAGTGACACCGGTGGTTCTGGAGGGGTGGTTTCAGCTATTCTTGGGGATTATTACGAGTACGAGATAGACATTCTTTCCGAGCCTTCTGGGGAAAATTGCACATATGCCGGAATTAAGCTAGTATCAGGACTAGATTTGAATGAGAATAGGAATCTGGATGATTCTGAGATCTCCGATACTTCCTTTATTTGCCATGGGAGCAAGCTTTGGAGGGCTACAACATTCCTAGATCTGAATGGGAGCATCTATGGTGAGGAGCAGACTTTGTCGCACGGTATTGTCCCCTCGTCTTCTACGCAAGGGCTAGTTTCAGCAGGAACAATGCCCGGAGAACCAGTTCCTGCAGGGACTTTCGGACATCTATTAATTCCCGCTCAGAGTGTTCCTACAGGATCCTACATTAGTTCATACTACCTAACCTTCGATCACTGGTTCCATGTGGATTCTACCTCCTCTGGAGGGGGTGATGGAACATGGGTGGAATACCGCCTAAAGTCAAACTCAACATGGGGGGAGTGGAATTTCATTGAGCCACAGAATGGATACCCCAGCACTCTCTCTTCAGATGCTCCAACTCCAAACGGAGCAGCATCACCAGTCCCCGTATTTGCATCTCCCTCCCACAGTGGATGGGTTACTAGCAACTTTACTCTATCTTCGCTACCCGGGATTACCGAATCCGACAATGTTCAGTTCAGATTCGTAATCTGGACACATCCAGATTCTGTCAATGAGAGGCCCGGTTGGTTCATCGACAATATACAAGTCATCAATCAAGGTGTGGACTTGGATGTCTGGCATCATGGTTGCTACACAACCACTTCCACCTCATGCACATACAATGCAAATGCCTACGGCGTACTTGAGCGGAACATCGATCTTTCTGGGACAAACTCCACATCCAAGATTGAGTTCAACATGGAATGGGATCTAGAGGGCGGCTCTAGTGACAACGCTTGTGTAGAACTATCATTGAATGGAAATACCTGGGCTGATATCTCCTCAAGTACAAGCAGCACATCTTCTGATTGCTCAGCAAGATCGGGACCAATCCCTGGTAGCGGGTATACTGCTGATGATGGACAAACATATGGCGATCAGAGTGGTGATTTCCGACTTGTCTCATTTGATATACCCTCTGGATTCCAGGGCCAGTCAAGCGTTGACATCAGAATAATCGTCGACACAAGCTCCGCATTCAATTATGGGGGAACCAGTCAAGACACGCTAGAGGGACTGACAATTTCCCATTTCAGAGTAGTAGACTATGAGGGCAATTCCTTGTTCACTGAGGAATTCGAATCTTCTTCCACGATGTCCCACTATGGAATGCCAGATTCTCAAGGCAACCCTTCTCCAGATGACTGGATCTACAGGACACTAAACAGGGGCCAAGATTCAGTAATGCTTGGGTTCGAAGACTCTACAGCAAATTCTCCTTCGGTTTCGGAGGCACCCGGATGGACTAGGTCTACTGCTGGGACATGCAGCAGTGACAGGTGTAAATTCACATTGAACAAAGTCTCCTCAAACTCAGGGCCTCCAAAAACTGCTTCCTTCCCATATGCGTACGGAATTGGATTCTCCGGGAATTATGAGAACGGAATCGACGAAGCGAGACTAATTTCTCCACTCTATGAAATCCCAATGAATGGAACTTCTTATCTTACATTTGACCACTGGTCATGCGGTGAGGCCGGATGGGATGGTGGTGCCGTATTCATCAAGGTGAACGGAGGGGCGTGGCAGTACTTCGACCCGGGTTGGTACACCGGGACAGCTTCTTCCTTCGCAGGTCATAACCTACAGGGAATGGGAATTTTTACCATGGATCATTGCACTGGTACAGCTTGGAGCGGAACATGGTCTTCTACTAGCGAGATGACAAATCTGCGCGCCAATCTAGATGCATACAAGGGCGACTCTGTGAAGTTCAAGTTCGCATTTGGCTCCGATGGGTACTACAATTTGGCTGGTTGGTTCATAGACAATGCCGGTGTGCAGATTTCCAACTACGGGATTCCCGGAAGTTGGATCAGCCCTTCGTTATCTTTGGATAATGCCAACAAGTTCAACCTTGGATTCGTTGATATCGAGGGCCAGGCAAATGAAGGAGGGTGGATACGAGGGTCTCTATTGGATGCTAGCACAGGGGCCCAAGTACCCGGCTTCTCCAATATATCATTCCCCTTCAGCCTTGCAGGAGTTGACCCCGCCCAGTTCCCACAAGTCAGACTGAAGATACACATGGGTTCCGATGATGCCGAGCAGACCCCGAGTTTGTCTAGGGTCCTAATCGGCGGTAAAAGGGTATTGAACGCAGACTCGGGACAAAATGGTTGGGACCTTAGCGCAGGAGTTGAAGTCGTCGACGGACTCCTGAATGCTACAATAGTAACCGGTACGATTACCTCTGATTTCGTTTTCTCACCTCGACCCATCAAGAGCGTAACAATACAAGGAAACATCTCTAGTTCTGTTTCTGTAACCGTTTTCGATAAGTCGGGAAATTCCCTGGGCTCAGCGAATAAGGGAGGGACGATTCAATTTTCACACCAGCAGGTCGGCTTCTCGGCATCAGTAAATCTACCTACCAATGGGTGGATCGACGTCCTGAGAATTTCCTCAACGTTCTCAGATCCATCTTCCAATTCCCAACTAGATGTCCTTAACGACGGGAGCGATGAATGGTCCTTCCCAATGTTCGATGGCGATAATGCATATGGAAACCTGGGATGGCAGTCATGGATTGATATTGGAGACTCGGTGTCAAGAAGCGCCTCATTATCACTAGACGGCTCGAACCCAGTGGACCTTACAGTGCTGATTCCCGATTCGGCGTCCGTAAACTCGGGTTTCATCAGCATCGCCCCCGATTCGGATGGCTTCGATGCCCCGGTCACGGTATCTGTGGCCGGAGCGGCAGTTTCAGGTGGCAGTGGAGACTCACCATTCACTAGCGTCCTTAGCCTCGCGCAAATTTCTGGGATAAGCCTTCTCAGCCCCAGCCATTCAGATTCATCATCTGGGAGAGATTGGCTGGAGGTTCCGTTATCTGTAACATCAACATCCGCACAGACAGTCTCAGTATCATCAATTGGAGTCGGATACATGTTCTTCGAGAACATTACAGGACTAGGTCCTTCCATAGGTGATTACCTTGAAGCAATCCCCGACGAAGATTTCGAAGAGGAAACCGACATCCCACTGAGCATTACTTCTGACTATGGAGCAATCTCGGTGACCGGCTCCTTGATTTACGACTTCATGTTTGTAAACAGGGAATTCACTGTTCCAAACACATTCTACCCCGATGGGAATCTAGTGGAGATAGTTACGAGCCACCACCATTTGTCCGACAACTCGCAGATAGCAGACATAACTCTAGTTGGCTCTTCTTCCGATGGAAAGACAATCAGCTTCATGGCCGAGAATAGTGCTGACGGGCTCTGGGGAGCTGGTTCAATAGATCCTCAGTTCTCGCAGTCCTACGGGTCATCTGTTGCTCCACTTGATGCCAGTGCTAGCTTTGTCACAGAGGTAGTCCACGCCGATGGTTACGTTGACATAGAAGTTCACTGGAAATTCCATATAAAGTGGAACTGGGACGATGTAGACAGCATTACTTGGGTGGCTCGAGCAAACGATGACAATGGCGAAACAATATGGCCAGCCACAGCTCAAAGTGGCCGTTCCGGTGAGAATGCTGTCGAGAACGATCTGCAGATAGACTCATTCGAAATTAGGGATGAGTTTGAAAGGGTCATTTCCAACACATATGACACTCTGTTTTACCCATTCCCAGTGCAGGATGGGAGCCTGCTAAACATTTCTGGTACGGTCCGCTTCCAAGATCAAGAAGCAAAGCGCCCATCTGCTACAGACTTCTCCGTAGCACTGAATCTGTCCGGGGCAATTTATGCCTTGCAGACAGATGACAACGGGCAATTTTCAGGTATGGCAACAACACCTGCTGGCGCAAGCTCTTTGACTCTCTCGCCTCTGATGCTAAGAGTGGGTCCATCTAGCTCCACTAATGGGGCAGAAGACACAACCGGGGTCCCTCCAATAGTTGAAATCGAAGTAGATACAAATCCACCTGTCGCCGGCTCAATGCAAGTCCAAACACCAATCGGACTGCAGTATGTTGATGGAATGGTGGTTCCTCCTACAACTTTCTCGCCATATATCACAATTAGTGAGGGGGAAGCCAGAGGAGAAACTCTGACTCTGAAGTACTGGAGAGAAGGTCTAGATGACCAGAATGGTGACGGCGTAGCCGACGAAGACGAGTATCAGCACCAGAGCAGCGATCTGAGTGTGGGTTTAACCGGCGAACAGCAAGTGCAATTCTTGGGCATCGACGTCTCTGCAATGGACAACGAAATGATACACCTCTATCTCGAGGGAACAGACTGGGCAGGGCTGACTTACCAAGATGGCGGAACAGGAGGTGGACCCGGTGCCGAGAATTCCTGGGCATCGGTCGTCGTTGCAGAGGACGTGATGGTGGAATTCGCAGGAGCTGGCCTCGGAACTGGTTCTGGAGGGGGGTCAACATTCTCCTTGGACAGGATAACTCAAGACAGTATTGAATACTTCCTAATCCCAGGAAAGGAGCACACATTCAAGGTTAGATTGGATGAGCCAAACGGCTTCCGGACCATAGACAACATCACCGTATTCCTTTGCGGCTATAGCAGCGACTTTGGAGTCTTTTCCTACGAACCATTCTCCTCAACATTATCCACTCCAAGCGACAGCATGTTGCAGACTATCGGCGCTAGCACCGAGAGTATCACCTCTTCTGTGACTGAGCTGAGTGTCCGCTTCAAGATGTCATGGGACATGCCATTCGATGACCAAGATTTCGATTGCAAACCCAGAGTCCTTGTCGAGGATGGACTGGATCAGATAGAGTCCGAAGTGCTAAGCACACTTTCTTGGCGTTTGGATAACAAGATTGCCGCTATTCCTAGCTACGCAGAGGACCTCACGGCTCCGATAATTCCAGCCCTGGGAACTTCCCTTTACCTCGGTCAGGGTGACTCTTTCACTATCAGCGGTTCCGTCTATCACGAAGGAACCGGAGCCCCCATAGAAGAGTCCACCCCCGATTTGACAGTCGTACTATCGATGGTGTACGGGAGTGGAAACTACGAGGCTACTTCAGCCGTCGATCAATCGGGGAACTTCACAGTGGAGATGTCGCTACCAAACTTCCAGCCAGTGAATCCAATAACCGTACTGACTACTTCCTTGATCGGCACCCCCGGATCTTCACATTCTGTCTCAAATTCCGATGCCACGGCAACCGTAGACACCAAGCCACCTACTGCATTGTTCAATGTTGAGGAATACCCGGACTCCTCCCTAACAGTAATAGAGACCGATTCCATGAACTCGGTGTCCGTAACGATCACAATCAACGAAGAAATAGGGATGAACTACGGCGCACTGCAAGTTTCCTGGGCATTCCAGAGGAACGGCCAGATTATTCC
>CAYFGC010000079.1:0-6311 GCA_964342625.1 uncultured Candidatus Poseidoniales archaeon
ACGTGCCGCAGACGGGCCCGGATACGATCTGCGACGGATTGCTCACGAGCATGGGTGAAATCACGTGGCCAATCATCAAGAGTCACGTGGAGGAGATCATCAGGGTGAGTGATGATGACGTCCTGGATGCGATGACCCTGATCCATCGGACCTTCGGGATGATCGTGGAGCCTAGCGGCGCCATCTCCCTAGCCGCGGTTCTGAAGGAGGAGTTCAGGGCCAAGGAGGGGCTAGGCTCGATTGGGATAATCCTGTGTGGGGGCAACGTGGACCCCGAGAACCTGCCATTCTCCGTGGAATAAAGTGCTAACAGATAATAGTGCAAGTGATGGCCGGATCACATGGCCCTAGTTTTTGATAGGATTAAATCGACGCCCGGCGAAGCACTGCTTCTTCTGACTGCCCTGGTAACACTGGTTTACTCGTTGAACTTCATGTTCTTCTCGGCGTGTTACACTACTGGGGGTGAAGGGTGCTTCACCTTGCTTGACAATGGTGTGACCAATTTCCAAGCAAGCCAAACTGGTGATCCGGCCTTCGGTGCTGGCGCGCCAGAGTTTGCGTTCAACGGCATCCTGATGTTCGGAATTTTCATGTCGACCATGCTGATTCTGAATGAGGGTGCTCGTGGCATGTGGAAGGTGATGCTCCCCGTACTCGCTGGACTAGTCGTAGCTAGCGCGGTAATCTGGGTGTTCTGGAATGACGCAAGCGAGTCTAGTGAGGCCCCCAAGTTCCTAACTCCCATCGTGACCTTGGCTTATGCGGGCGCGTACATGACGCTTCGTTCGGAGGACGAGGTTGACGAGGGCTTGGACTCGCTCTCGTTCGGTATCGGCATCAAGGACCCGGTGGCTCTGATGGGCCTGGTAGTAGTCATCGCCACGGGTATGTTCTACGTGTTCAGGCAGATAGCTGACCCTGAATCAGTAATTGACGCGGTCACTCCAGGGTCGTGGGAGGATGGTCTACTAGCCCCCACGAAAGTAACTGTGGCCTTCACTGGGGCTCTCTTACTGACTTACGTGCTATGGGCAGTCGTTATTCTGACCCAAGGGGCTAGGGGGATGTGGTCGGTAGCGCACCCCGCACTCTTCGCCTTCCTAACTGTCACGATAGCCAACTACTTCGGTTTCGTCTTTGGTCCCATTAGAGAGTTCTCAGAGCAGAATCAGATGGATGCGATTTCAGGACCGGCGACCATGCTCATATTCCTGATGGTGTACCTCAGGCTCAGGGACGAGGGCATCGAAGATGGCATGACCTACCAGGGCGAGCCTCTGGACTCCAGGGGCTTCGATCGTTTCTTCGTGATGGGTGCAATAGTGATATCCGCTGCATTCATGATAGTGGAAATCTCGGGCCTGTGAATAGGTGGAGCACGAGCCGGGATTTGCACCCGGGTCCATGGATCTGCAGTCCATTGCATAGCTGCTCTGCCACTCGTGCTTATCCCCACCGAACCTACTTTCTCTCTTGAAGACTATCCGAGCGCCGGCATACCTTCATTGAGTGGCTACACGTGTGAATAACGTGCCTCGTGTGTCTTCCCGGTTCGAGGGTCTGGGTGTTGGTTTCGCCCCGTACCTGCAACCACCAGGTCCTGGAGTGGTCAGGTGGACGGTGGGGGAGCCCGGATTCGACACCCCGGCCCCGATCATAGACACCGCAATCAGCGGACTCCAGAACGGGAAGACGAAGTATACCAGAGGGGCAGGTACGATGGAGCTCTGCGAGGCCGTGTCTGAGTACATCGCGAAGCACCATGGCATCGAGGCCCCTGCTGAGGACATCGTAGTGACCCCCGGAGCGAAGCAGGCTCTGCTCTACTCCTTCCTGATTACGACCATGCCTGGTGACGAGGCGATCCTGCTTTCTCCTTCCTGGGCATCCTACGAGCCCATGCTTGAGTTCATCGGCGCTAAACCAGTTCACGTACAGGTGAACATGGAGAACTTCCATCCAGACTTGGGTGCAATCAGAGAGGCAATTACGGACAAGACCACGATGATCCTGATCAACTCGCCTTGCAACCCCACGGGTGCTGTCTTCACACCTGAGGAGATTGCTGCGATAGTTGAGATCGCTGTCGAGCATGACCTCTGGATAGTTTCTGATGAGATATACGGACGAATGGTTTGGGTCGACTGGCCGCACGTCTCTCCATCGACTCTGCCGGGTGGGAAGGAGAGGACGATTGTGGTCAACGGGTGGTCCAAGTCATGGGCAATGACCGGAATGAGGGTAGGATTCCTCACGGGCCCCAGTGAGGCGATGAAGGCTGCCGTGAAGAGCCAGGCAAACTCCGCCTCGCACATCCCGACGTTCATGATGGACGCAGCAAGGGTTGCTCTAGAGTGCGAGGACTCGGTCCTGGAATTCAACGAGGAGTACCTCAAGAGGAGGAAGATGATGATGGATGGGTTGGACTCAATCCCTGGAATCAGGGTACCTGAGCCCGAGGGCGCGTTCTACGTATTCGCGGACGTGACGGGAACCGGGATGAGCGACGTGGAGTTCGCGGATGGGGCCCTGGAAGCAGGGGTTCAGCTTATTCCAGCATCACTAATCACGGGTGGGGAGGGTTTCGTGAGGGTGTCTTACGCGGCTGACGAGGATGCCATAGAGGAAGGTCTGCGGAGACTCAGGGCATGGCTTGGCCAAGAGTGAGTTTGAAATCTCGGTGACTTGGCTGGACCGGCGTGACTGAGGCTGATTCTGCGGGCTCCCATGTCCTCCTTGACTACGTAGACTACCACAGGGGCAAAGAGGGGGACGGGGAATGGGTCCTCGGCGTTCTGAGAGAGTGCGTTCGCAAATCCGGAATACGGGAAGTCCACTCTCATGTCGAGGTATTCGATGGCACAGAGAGCCCCCTTGGATTCGCAGCCGCGGTGCTGATTGACGAGAGTCACGTTACCGCCCACTGCTACTCGGAGAGGGGGCTGCTGGCGATTGACGTCTTCACGTGTGGAGGGAGCGACTCAGACTCTGTGGCGGATATGATCCACGCCATGCTGGTGTCAGGGAACCCTGGGTTGAGGCTGGCGTTCAGGGAGAGAGTGGAGAGGTTTCGGAGTGGTTAGATGACTGTTCGGGACTTCATAGAGAGGCATTACAGCCACTTCAACGCGGGTGAGCTCGCTAGGTGCGTGGATTCACTGCGGGCCTTCTTGGAAGATGGCGGTCGACTCATGGTTACTCTAGCAGGGGCGATGTCGACTGCGGAGGTAGGGAAGAGCCTGGCACCGGCGATAAGGGAGCAGAGGGTGCATGCGATTTGCTGCACCGGCGCGAATCTGGAGGAGGAGTTGTTCGGTCTAGTCTCCAGAGCCGAATACGAAGGGGTTCCGAATTGGAGGCATCAGAGCAAGCAGGAAGACGCCGCACTTCACGACAGGGGGATGAACAGGGTAACCGACGTGGCGATCCCAGAGAAAGCCTTCACCATGATTGGGGAGAAGATGCTAGCTCTTTGGGAGGAGTCAGAGGCAGTGGGGGACAGTCGCTTTCCCCACGAATACGTGTATGATCTGATTCTCCATGGAGAGATGGATTTCTCGTCCCCTCCAGAAGATTCGTGGTTGGTCGCTGCAGCGGATGCGAATCTCCCCCTCTTCATCCCTGGCTGGGAGGACTCGACGCTCGGCAACCTACTGGCTGCAAGGGTGATTGACTGCACCTTGAAGACAAATTCAGTAGTCAGGGGGGGCCTGGATGCGATGCAGGCCCTAGCGGATTGGTATCGGGAGGATGACTCGCCCACGGGAATGCTGCAGGTGGGAGGGGGAATCTCGGGAGACTTCGCGATCTCGGTGGTCCCCATGCTTAGGCAGGATGCCCGGGTTGAGGTTCCACTTTGGGCATGGTTCGCTCAGATCTCCGAGTCCCGGCCATCCTACGGGGGTTACTCTGGAGCCCCTCCAGCGGAGAAAATCAGCTGGGGCAAGATCGGGGTGGACACCCCCCAGTTCGTGATAGAGTCAGATGCCAGCATCGTTCTTCCACTGATTCTATCCTCATTGGAATAGATCCGGATATTTACCCACCTTCTCCGATATTCGAAGAAGCTGGTTGTACTTCGACGTCCTGTCCGATCTCGCTGGAGCTCCTGTCTTGATCTGCAGCGAATTGGTTCCTACGGCCAGATCGGCGATAATGTCATCAGAGGTCTCGCCTGACCGGTGGCTGATTATCGTCCCGAGCCCGGCCTCACGAGATTTGCGTATCACATCCATCGTCTCGGTGAAGGTACCTATCTGGTTGAGTTTGATTAGGATGGCATTTGACGCTCCGATGGCTATGCCCTTCTCGAGTCGCTTTGGGTTGGTCACGTAGAGGTCGTCACCTACGATCTGCACCCTGTGTCCCTCTCGAGAGGTGAAGTCGACCCACGAGTCCCAGTCATCCTCCCCGAACGGGTCCTCGATGGATACTATCGGGTAGTCATCCAACCACTTGGAGTATATCTTACCTAGTTCTGCTCCAGAGATTCCTGCTCCATCGAAGTGGTAATTTGTCCCGTCGAAGAACTCCTGTGCAGCAACGTCCAATGCTATTGAGACCTGCTTTCCGGGGGAGTAGCCAGCCCTCTCTATCGCTTCGTTGACCAGCCTGAGCCCCTCCTCGTTCCTGGAGAGGTTCGGTGCAAATCCACCTTCATCACCTACTCCTCCAAGCAGTCCTTCGTGCTTTAGCGTGCTCTTGAGTGCGTGATAAATCTCGACGCCTGCTCTGAGTGCCTCGGAGAATTCCTCGAAGCCATGTGGGACCACCATGAACTCCTGGACATCGACGTTCGATTCGGCGTGGGCCCCCCCGTTCAGGATGTTCATCAGTGGGACAGGTAGGCTAGACTGGCCCTCCCGGGATATGTGATGCCACAGATCGCCGTGACATGCTGCTCGAAGGCATGACAGAGAGACTCCGAGCGTGGCATTGGCACCAAGGACGCCCTTGTTCTCGGAGCCATCCAGATCTATGAGGAGTGCGTCTATCTCCTCCTGATTTGACGGGTCCATTCCGATTAGTGCCTCGCGAATGGGTCCGTTCACGTTGTTCACCGCTTCTTGGACTCCCTTGCCCGCCCACCGGTCCCCTCCGTCTCTCAGTTCCACCGCTTCGTGGGTCCCTGTGCTAGCCCCGGATGGAACTGCTGCCCTGCCCTTCAATGAGCCATCGACATAGCAGTCTACTTCGACGGTAGGATTGCCGCGTGAATCGATGATTGCCCGAGCGAAGATGTCGCTGATAGCGGCACCCATTGGCACTCCCACGGGCACTTGGCTTCTCAAGGTAGCGATGTTGCCACTATGTGTTCAGCCAGCTCAGCCAACGGGAAACCTTGCTCTGTATCTCCGGTACTTCCAGTTCCGATCTGCAGCAGCACTCCCAGCAGAGTTGCTCCTGGTTGGGGGAGATTGAGAATAGCTCTGCTCTCATAAGCACCCCATCTGCCTCGTTGGACTTGGAGCGGTTGTCATCGACGAAGCAGTGAAGCAGGTGCTTGGGGTAGTGGTGAATGCGTCCGGATTCTGGGCAGCAGAGCATCACGCTCCTTGAGAGGAAGATAAGCGAAGACCCGGTGGCTGGATCGAGTTCGTGTCCCTCTATCCTAGTGCCGTTCAACAGCGATGCGACATCGATGTTGTACCACTGGGAATGAGAGGGGGAGATATCGAGTTCCGAGACGTCGTCCAAGTACTCCTGAATCCTGAGTTGGGAGATGGACTCCTCCTGACTCATGGTCGTGCAGTGAAGCCATCCCATTTGAACGCAACCGAGAGCAAGTGGATGCATGAGGGTCGAAAAATAGTAATTTTCATGACTGAAATAATGACAAAACATCAAGAAATAACCATAAGTTGTACGTTTTTCGGAGGATTCGATGAGTAATGTAGATTCACTAGACAGGGGGATCCTCTCCTTCCTGAGAGAGTCCGCGAGAGCCCCATACGTAGAGATCGCCAAGGCCGTAGGAGTGACCGAGAGGACGGTGAGGACTCGGATCAAGAGACTCGAGGACGAGGGCGTGATCAGGGGCTACACGGTTCGGGAGTCGGGGATCGGGCTGACTGCCCTGATTCGTCTCAAGGTGGGCCCGGGAACCGAGATAGGCTCCCTCGCTGGAGAGTTCTCCGGTTGGGCGGGGGTCGAGTGCGTGTACGAGATCAGCGGGGATGCGGACTTGGTCGCCGTGGTTCACGTCGATGACACGGTTGCCCTGAGGGACATGCTGGACAGGATGTGGCTGGCGGCCCCGGGTGACATCAGCTCGACGCAGACCGAACTAGTCCTCGAGCAGTACTAGC
>CAYFGC010000080.1:0-6286 GCA_964342625.1 uncultured Candidatus Poseidoniales archaeon
TTTGCGTCGGTGCCGAGCCTCTCGCCTTCGTTGACTACATCGCAGTGCCGGTAGCAGACCCCGAGGTACACGCTGCACTGGGGGCCTCTCTCTCCAGGGCATGCGAAACGGCCAGAGTTACGCTTGCTGGGGGGGAGACCGCTACACTTCCTGGGATCGTGAAGGAGCTTGACCTCTCAGGGACGGCCCTGGGGTGGTTTCCCAAGGGCCGAGGGATAACAGGACAAAATCTGAAGGAAGGCGATGTGTTGATCGGTCTGCCAAGCAGTGGGGTCCACTCCAATGGGTACACGCTAGTCCGTGCGGTGGTTGAGAGGTCGGGGTGCTCGCTAGAAGATCCGTGCCCATTCGACCCGAGTCACCCTTCAAGGGAGATTGAGAGTTTCTCGGGGGCTGAAGCGCATCCAACTCTGGCAGAGGTGCTGTTGAACCCGACTAGGATTTACGTCGACCCGGTGGTGGATCTTGTTCTGGAGTCCCGCAGGGAGGGGGGAGTCGTGGGGCCCGATTCGATCAAGGCGATAGCGCATATCACCGGAGGCGGGCTGTCCAACCTTCTCCGTCTACATGACAGCCTCGGCTGGCATATCGATAGCCCCCTAGAACCCCAGCCAGAATTCGAGTGGTTATCTGAGGTAGGTTCGGTCACCCCCGTTGAGATGCACAGGACCTTCAACATGGGGATGGGGATGGTGATTGCAGTCTCCGAGGGCTCATCCGACGCGGTCGAGGAGTGGGTTAGGAATCGGTTACCTGGGAGCAGAAGGGTTGGGAGAGTTGTCGAGAATGGAAGATTGGTGACTCACTCTAATCCCGATGTAGCCTTCTCCCACTATTGATGGCCAATTCCTTTTGTTAGGTCCTCCTCCGGGAACCATGTCAATTGACAGTGGGGGGGTCCCACACAGAGAGGGTAGGACCATGATGCTCCTGCCGACCTTGCCTGAAGAGGGGCAGGGTCCGGGAGCCAAGGCCTCGGGCAAGGTGTTCTACAACCCGGCGATGTCGGGTAGCCGGACAAGGAGCGTGTTACTGCTTAGGCATGCTCTGGAGGAGGGTTTCCTCGGTGAAGGAACCGTGTATGCTCTCGATGGGCTCACAGCATCTGGTCTGAGGGCGAGGAGATGGCTGAACGAGTTGCCTCCTGAGGCTTCAGAGAGGATCTCTGCCACAATAGTCGATCTGGAGGAGGAGGCATTGAGATGGGCCGAGGCGTCTCACGATGAGTTCCCCCCTGTTGGAGGGGCCCTAGAGCCTACAAAGGGTGATCTCAGGTCCGTCGTCCTCAGAAGTGGGAGGCATTGGGTGGACATCGATCCCTACGGTTCTCCGATGCCTTTCATTGACTCGGCAATGCAATCTATGGCCAGGAGCGGGGTGATGGAAGTCAGTGCGACTGACACGGCGGCACTCACAGGGTCATCGAGTACGGCCCTCATGAGACGATATGGAGCGAGAGTGAGTACCGATAGCCTTGCTCATGACTCTGGGATGAGGGTGATGCTGGCCACTTTCTCACGGGTCGCTGCGAGGCATGATAGAGCGATTGTCCCTCTGCTCTCTGTGTGGGATTCGCACCATCTTAGGGTCTCGTTCAGGGTTCTGAAGAGCGTTTCTACGGCCAACGAATTGGAAGAGAACATCGGATGGAGAGTCCGATCCCCCACCAAGGAGGAAGTGGTTGCTTCTATCGGTTCTGGTTTGCACCACGACAGCGCAGTCGAATACCTGCCAATGCACTGCATGCTTCCTCTGAGCTACCCAATCGACAGGAGCGATCCACGAGTCTCTGGGCCACTGTGGGTGGGTTCGATGGGTGACAGGGGTGCAATGTCATACATGACGGAGGAGAGTGCGTTGGGTTCGTGTGGACCGGAATTCGCCATCGACGACCTCCTTGGATGGGACGAGCGCAGGGTCGAGGCCGAGAGGAGGAGGGTTGCCAGGAGTGTGAGGCACATTTCGGAAGAGTCCGAGGTGATTTCGTCCAGCGATCTGATTGTGGTCGATGATCTAGCTGCATGGTTGGGAACCGGTGCGCCTCCGAGTCCCAGAAGGATGGTAGACATCCTCCATGAGGGGGGCTATTCGGCTGGAGTTTCCAGCTATGGTAGGCCCTCGTTCAGGGCCATCGCACCATGGGAGGCCATAGTCGAGGCAGCGATGTCCATTCAGCCACCGATATAGGACATCTCGATCCTAGGCAGGGAATACCCAACCGAAGACCTCTCCTCGCTGTACCTGTCTGATCTCTTTGTCCAGACTTCCGTGATGGCCCGGGTCAGCTCTGAGACGTCGTGGTCTTCCTTGATGAGTGCTGACAAGTCGTGGCCGGAGGTGGTGAACAGGCATGTGAACAGTTTGCCGTCTGATGACAGGCGGGCCCTCACGCAATCGCCACAGAACGGTTGGGACACCGATGAGATGAACCCAACCTCCCCGGAACCGTCGGAATGGGCCCACCTGGAAGCTACGTCGCTCGGTGCGTCGCGCATCATGGGTACGAGGTCGAACTCCTGTGAAAGGAAATCCAGAATCTCCGAGGTTGGGACGACCTGCCCTGGAGTCCACCCGTTGGTGCCTCCGACATCCATGAACTCGATGAATCGGACTATCACACCAGTCCCTCGGAATTGCCTGACTAGCTTTGGTATCTGTGACTCGTTCACCCCTCGCTGAACCACGCAATTCACCTTGACCGGCCCCAGCCCACTTCTGGTAGCCTCCTCGATCCCCTCTAGGATGTCGCTTACCGTCACATTGGAGTCGGTGATTCCGGAGTGAAGTTCCTGATCAATCGCATCAAGGCTAATTGTGACCCTGTCCAATCCTGCCTCGGCAAGACTTGCTGCCTCCCTCTTCAGGAACGACCCGTTCGTGGTCAGGGCAACCTCCAATCCCAAGTCGGAGATGTGCCTCACCAGCTTTGGGAGGTCCCTCCTTAGCAGGGGCTCCCCTCCGGTAATCCTCACCTTGTTCAATCCCAGTGGCTTGCATGCCAAGACGAACTTCTGAATTTCCTCGTAGGACAGGATTTCGCTCTTGGGGAGGAAGTTGTGTTCCTTGCCGAACCTCTCCCTGGGCATGCAGTACCTGCATCTGAAGTTGCATCTGTCAGTGACTGAGACCCTTAGATCCCTCAGGGGCCTACCCCTCGTGTCAAGTGCCACGTGCGTTCGATTCGGCCTAAGGTGAATTAGTTTGTCTGAAAGAGAACAGGTTGAAGAATGAGGGTTCACTGCCACATACAGTATGCTGGAGATTACCGACAAGGCCAGAGAGATGCTGGATAAGTTCGCCGAGCAGGCCGACAACGATGAGGTAGCCCTGAAGATAGTGATTCTAGGAAGGGGGCCCAAGGGCTTCCAGTATGACTTGCAGCTGATTGGATTCGAAGATGCAGAAGAGGATGATGTCAAGACCGAGGTAGATGGGATGACGGTTTTCGTAGGTGCAAGGAGTGCCCCCTATCTGGATGGGACGATTCTGGATTACAAGGAGACCCTGATGGGAGGCGGTTTTAGTTTCGAGAACCCGAACCCGCTCTGGATCGATGACGTTTCCAAGTCGGTTGCGGAAGTCATAGAGAGCCAGGTGAACCCACTCGTAGCATCCCATGGCGGGCATGTCGATCTTGTCGGCGTCGATGATGGCAAGGCGATGATCGCTTTCGGGGGCGGTTGCCAGGGTTGTGGCATGGTCGATGTCACTCTTAAGGAGGGAATCGAGGTGATGATCACCGAGGGTGTTCCCGGGATTACTGCGGTAGTCGATATGACTGACCACGATGCGGGTACCAACCCGTTCTACTAATCAGTAGATCATAGGGACGTCGTCTTCGTCGTCTCCCGAATCTGGTGCTGGGAGGGCATTCGACTGGGCTCTCTCGAAGGCCTCTCGGACTCTTTCTTCGATGTTTCTCGCATCCTCCAGAAGGCCTTCGACCGGTACCTCCATGCCTACAAGCTCGCTCAGACCTTCCACGGCAATCAGAGCGGCTCTTGCGTCGGGGTAAATCGGGTTGCACTCTGCCAAAAGGGCCGTGACGTCCAGACCTCTCCTCTCTCCCTCCGCAATCAGGTATCCTGCTATGCCAGTCACAACTCCCTGCTGGATCCTCTGGATGCTTGAGCCGTCGAGTTGGTCTCGCCCTGTTGAGCAGGAGGAGACTCCCCAGAGCTCGCTATCCTCCTTGATTCCCAAATCATTGCTAACTACCCCGTCGATAACGACTAGCCTGTCAAAACCGCCTTTGGTGAACCACTCTAGCACGGTATTCGCGAAGTAGATATCGTGCTCGCTTGTGAATTGGATCTCGGAAGTGAATACACCGATCCCGTCACCTTGGTAGACTCTGACCGGATGCTTTGGGACCGAGTCGTGGATCAATGCCACTGCAGGGAACTTTGGATGCAGCACCGTCCCCATCGGGCTTAGTTTCAGAGAGCTAATCAGGTGAGATGTAGCGATTACTCCCACGGAACCTACCGTGGAGAAGCCGCAAACTGCTGTTCCGCCCAATCGCGATGGGTCTGCCTCGGAGTGCAGGACCAGTGGGTAGCCTCCGTCGGTTTCGTCGCTCACGGCACAGCGTTGGGCGGATGCTCTTTGAATCTCACGGATAGTGGCTTTTGAACGAAGTGTAAAGGAAAGAAGAGAAAAAATAACCTGATAAGTATGCCCTTGCAGGGGGTTTCGTGGCTGCAAAGAAGTCTGATGAATTGGGTGGCCTTTTCCTGAGGCTCGGCTCACAGGACATCAATCTAGCAGACTACACCAGGGAGGCCAGCGATCGATGGCTGAAGGTTACAAGCCAGGATACTTGGTCATCCACCCTTTCCAGAGTTAGGGTTGCCAGGCAGGAGGCCTTGGAGAACACCCTGGAATCCATTAGAGCCAGTGGTTTCCCCGATAGGGGTTCGTCGTTCGCGAGGCTTCTGAACTCATGCAGTATCGAAAACAAATCAGACGTGGTATTAGCCGCGATACAATACATGAGATCGGTGGAAAAGGAGGGTAACACCCCGCCTAGGGATCTCAGGAGGCTGATTGAAGACACTGGCATTTGGACAAAAAGATCCGTCAAGAAGTGGAATGTTTCCTTGTACATTGGAAGGATGCTGGAGGGGGGCCCGGGAGGAGCTGGTTCATTCCTCGAGTATCCTCGCAGAAGACCGCGGAAGAACTCTTACGTTGTGTTGACAGAGGCGGGCAGAGACCATCTTGACAAGCTGTCATTGAAGAGGTGAGTAGATGTCAGTGGGTGGAAAGGACTGGTCGTTCACCTCTCATGTGGGCGAGGACCTACGTGGCGTGGATCTATCGGGGGCAGACTTGCGGAGAGCGATACTGGACAGGGCCGATCTAGAGGGAGCCGATCTATCGGGGGCAGACTTGCGGAACGCGTCCCTGCGTGATGCCAATTTGATGAAGGCTGCTCTTGATGGGGCTGATCTGAGAGGGGCGAGGCTGGTGAAGGCCCGTCTTGGTTTGTCCAACCTCCAGGGAGCTAGGCTCGATGGTGCGGATATGCGAGGGATTCGTGGCAAGTATGCTGTTTGGAGGGAGGCCAACTGGTGGGATGCTATTATGGATGAGTCCCTGACCAAGGCGCTATCGAAGAAATGGCCGAAGGACTAGGGGCCAGGTCTCATCTTTGCTAGTCCTTCCCTCATCCAATCTGGGACCTCTATCTTTGATTTGACCTCGCGCATGTCAGTGCACACTGTTACCTGGTCTGCCGTCCAGCAGAGCGTCCCTTCCTGGTTTCTAAATTCGTAGTGCCAATGAATGGATGTCTTGCCGATCCTGGGAACGGTGATCGTGCAATGCACCGAATCGCCATAAGAGATAGGATGGATGAACTGGGCCTCGCTATGTACCAGAGGGAACGCGATGTTGTGAGAGGACAATATCTCGTTGTAGTGCAGGCCACACGAGAATTCCCATGACTCCTCGTAGAATCGGTGGGCCATGTCCCAGAACCTTGGATAGTATACGATTTTGGCCAGGTCCACCATCGGAAAGTCGACCCTCCTCTCCGAGACGAATGCCATGCTGTGTCGTGAGTGTAATTTGGCTTGAACCTAACCTGCAGCGTGGTTGTGGCGGACCCACCGCGATTCGAACACGGGTTTCCAGCTCCGGAGGCTAGAGTGATATCCAGGCTACACTATGGGTCCAGAATGGGTTCCAACGGTCGGAACTAATTGAACCGGTCGCCCATCGTTGGTTGGCGGACCCACCGCGATTCGAACACGGGTTACAAGCTCCGCAAGCTCATGTG
>CAYFGC010000081.1:0-5978 GCA_964342625.1 uncultured Candidatus Poseidoniales archaeon
ACGGTGTGGGCGACAACGCCGACCCCGACGACGACAACGACGGAACCCCCGACGGCCTGGATGTGTTCCCGAACGATCCTAACGAGCAGAGGGACTACGACGGTGATGGTATCGGCGACGTGGCGGACGCGGACAGGGACGAGGACGGATACCTGAACTCCGAGGACGCTTTCCCGATGAACGAGTTCGAGTGGTCGGACATAGACGAGGACAACGTGGGCGACAACTCCGACTCAGACATCGACGGCGACTCGGTTGTCAACGCAGACGACTGGGCACCGCTCGACTCCTCGGAGTGGGCAGACACCGACGGTGACGGTATCGGCGACAACGCCGATGACGACGATGACGGCGACGGAGTCGACGATGTGGACAAGCCCGACGACACCACCGATGACGACTGGAACGAGTACTCCTGCGGAACGGACTCGAAGAGCGCGGCCTCAACGCCATCTGACTTCGACGGCGATGGAATCTGCGACGCCCTTGACGACGAGGACAACAGGGCTGACGAGGACAAGCTAGAGGCACAGAAGGCACCTGGTTTCACCCCAGGCTTCGCATCCGTGCTCGCTGTCGTCTCCCTGCTTGGCGCTGCCATGCTAGGACGACGCAAGGACGACTGATCCGAGGATCGGTAAAACGTAACCCCGGGCCGGGGACCACCCGGCACCCGGCTCGGGGCCACAACCCAATGCTGATAAGTCCCCCATCGGACAAGGGGGATGTATGCCAGGCACGACTCGAGCCGAGATCAGGACTCTGAAGGTAGGAAGGTACGTGGCGATAGAGGAAGACGCCTACAAGATTCTGAGCATGTCCAAGTCCAAACCCGGAAAGCACGGATCGGCGAAAGCGAGGATCGAGCTGGAGGACATCTTCACCGGGCAGAAGCGCTCACATGTCGGAACGGTCACGGACACGATCAACATCCCAATGATAGAGAAGGGCTCTGCGATCATCACCCACATCCAGGGGAGCGAGGTCCATGCCATGGACAACAAGACCTACCAGACCCTCATCCTTCCCGTCGAGGAGGGGATGAACCTGCAGTCCGGTGGGGAGATTCAGTGGATGGAGGCAATGGGGCGGTACAAGATCAGCCGTGACCACTAGTCGCCATTTTCTCCACATTCCGCTCCCCTCTTCACGTGAAGTATAAGCGTCGTTCTCGTACCCTGAGAACGAAGACATGTCAGACGTTGAGCGTTCAGCATACAGGCAACCCGTAACCGCATCGGGACTCGAGGCCATCGAATCTGGAACGCTCACATGGCTCGACGAGGACATGTACAACAACCTGAACACAGGGCTTCTTGAGCAGTACCTCGAGGAAAAGAACCTCGACGAGTCATTCGAGATTAGCCATTGGGACACTCGCAAGGTTCTGATTGGCATCCTCGTCGGAGCCGTCTTCAGCGGAGTTACCGCTTACATCGGCCTGAAGATCGGACTAGCGGTGTCAGCTGCATGGTACGTGGCATACCTGCTTGGGATGGCATTGCAATGGTCACCATCGGAGGTGAACATTGCAACCAGTGCAACCACGGGTGCCACCAATGCCTCCATAGGCTTCATCTTCACATTCCCAGCAATCTTCCTACTCGCTTACTCCGAGAAATACAAGGTCGGGGACGGGCACCTGCTAAGCTCGGTAGACACGCTGAACCTAGCCTTCGTGGGCATTATCGCCTCGATGTTCGCTGGATTCCTCGGAGTGATGTACTTCATCATCTTCCGACGCGTATGGCTTGTCGAGGATCCCCTCCCTATGCCGGGCTTCGAAGCCACGCTGAAGATGCTGGACATCTCCTCAGACGTCAGCTCTGGTTCAGCGGATGCCGCACGAGAGTCTCTGCGCACCGTAGGCATCTGGACGGTCCTTACAATGGGCCTGATGTTCGTCATTGACTATCCCATCAGATGGTCGAAGAAGGTCGCAGGAGTGCCTAGCAGCATCGCCGACTGGCTCGCAATGACGCTATCGGGGGAGAAGTGGGGCATGGCCTCGGTCTATACTGAGAGATGGATACACCAGCCAAGCGAGCTTGTTGACGGGCATGCCCCCTATGGGGGAATCACCACCTACGAGAAGGGGAACCCCATGTCGTATACGTTCCTGGGGATAGAGATCAGCCCGACCCTCTTTGCAATCGGTTGGTTCATGAAGTTCAGAGCCGCACTCTTGGTGAATCTTGGCGCAATACTGGCATGGTTCTGGCTCATTCCGCTTGCGGTTCTTCAGGACGTTCCTGTCTACGATCCCGGCCAGGGGGCATATGTCAACATAACCCAACTAGGGCCGATAGTCCAATGGGAGGCATTCGGCTCGATCGTTAGGACCGTAGCGATTGGTGCTATTCTGGGAGGTGGCTTCCTCGGACTGTTCAAGATGGCCCCAACATTCATCGGGATCTTCGGAGACATCACCCAGGCATTCACAGGGGAGCAGGGGGAGGAGTTCGTCGAGGGGAAGGGGTGGTACGAATGGCCACTCTACCACATACCAATTTTCATGCTGATCTCATTCATCGCAATCACAGCCATCTTCGTCCTAGGCGGTTACCCAGTAGTGCCCTCGCTGATATTCTCGATTGTCCTCCTATCGACCACATTCCTCCTTGGCGCAATCGCCGTCCGAGTCATGGGTGAGACTGGAATCGAACCCGTCTCCGGCACATCGTTCATCGTACTCCTCATCCTGCTGATGATTTTCCTGAACTTCGACGTCGGTCTGACCAAGGAGGAGGCGATACTGATGTCACTGGTAGGAACTACCGTGTTCGGATCTGCGATCAGCATGAGCGGAACCGTGGTCGGCGACTACAAGAACAGCCTATACATCGGAAACAGGCCATACCACATCTCGAAGGGCAATATCATGGGTGTCGTGCCGGGAGCCATTCTGGGCGCAGGGGTCGCGATCTTCCTCTCCAAGCTTCTAGCCGATGGGACCATAGAACTCCTAGCCCCACAAGCAAACGCATTCGCCTACTTCACCACGATACTAGCCGAGGGACAAGGAAACTGGAGCGCACTGCTCATTGGCATGGCCCTTGGTGCCTTCGCTGAATGGGCCACGGGAATGGGGACCTCATTCGGGTTGGGGATGTACCTACCCACCCCTGCGACATTCCCGATGCTAATTGGGGGCGCATACCGCTCTTGGTGGGAGGAGAGGAGGCTCAAGCCAGTCGTAGAGTCGGTTAGGAACGAGGAAGGAGGGCCCGCTGCAGAGAAGAGGAGTGCGCAGATGCTGCTTCTGACCTTCATGATTGCAGCCGGCGCACTTACTGGGGAGGCGTTCTACGGGGTCGAGGCTGCAATACTCGCTGTCCTGGATGGACTTGTGGTGAATGAGCAGGCGCTCTCTCTCTACTCATGGTGGCCGTACGCTAGACTTGGCGGATTCGTTATGATCAACGTCATTCTCGGAGTAATCATATACGCTCTTTTCAGCAAGGCCGGCATCATCGGTGGTGGTCCGGGAGATGAGCCACCCAAGGCCACAAAGGTCAGAGCCACAGACAGGGGGCCAAAGAGGGGCACGGGCGTACTTGATGCCGAACTGGCGGACTGACCATGGCGGATGCCAATAAACCACCTGCAGTAGCATGGCTGACGCTGTCAGTCGCCGTCCTCGCTGTCTCAAGCGCTGGCATAGTGCTACAGGAGATGTCCGACGTTCCCCCGATACTCAGAGCTTCTTGGAGGATGCAAGGCACCGCTCTAGTTCTCCTTCCAGGATTTCTCTACCAGTTATCTCGACCCTCAGAGTTCGAACTCAACCGAAATGACGCCAAACTAATCCTGGCTTCTAGCCTATTCCTTGCTATCCACTTCGGCAGTTGGGTTTGGTCTTTGGACAATACTAGCCTAGTACACAGCCTCCTATTCGTAAACACTCACCCCTTGGTGGTGGTTGCAATAATGCCGTTCCTCGGCGAAGCTGTCCGAAGAGGACACATCGCGGGTGTGCTATTGGGTTTCGGAGGCGCCACGGTATCCCTGGTGGACCTGGGTGACGGCGGCCAGGTGTCACTCGTCGGAGACTTTGCTGCATTTGTCGGGGCCGTGACCGTGGTGGGGTACATCATTGTTGGAAGGAACCTCAGATTCAAGAGGGGCATGCCGATTTTCATTTACGCATTCCCAGTGACCCTAGCAGCGGGAATCTGGCTCTCTTTCGCGACGGCGTTCTTCGAGGGCTCTTCGTTGTCGCACATTGAGCCAACGGACTCGCTATTCGGTTGGTCCGACCCAATTTGGATCATGTGGGTCGCTTACCTCTCATTGGGTCCCGGTCTATGCGGGCACACTGGCGTTAACACTGTACTTCGATGGATTCCACCAATCGTCGTGTCCATCGCATTGCTGATGGAACCCTTACTTGGCGCAATTATTGGCTGGCTGTGGACCAACGAGGTCGTTATAGGGCTGCCAACTGTAGTCGGCGGACTCATGATGATGGCGGGCGCAATCACTGTCACTCTCCAGGAGAAGGGCCAGAATTCCGGTGAATCGGTTTCATAACATGATTTCCGCACGGAATGACGATGACATTCCCCCTGCTCCTGACAAATGACGATGGCATACACTCCGCCGGTCTCCAGGAGCTGGCCTCTTCCCTGAACGAGAGGGGACACCCATTAGTCGTCCTGGCACCGCTTAGTGAGCAATCTGCTGTTGGCATGAAACTCACCCTTCGTGACGATATGGCATTCCAGGAGCACATGGAAATCGCCGATAGGATAAGGGTAAACGATGAAGTCCCACTCCGTGTTTTCTCCCTGGACGGATCCCCATGCGATTGCGTGATCGTCGCAATAGACGGTGGCCTCAGAGCATGGTCTCCAGAGATCGAGCCGTGGATGTGCATCTCTGGCATTAACAGGGGGCCGAACCTATCCGTAGACGTCCTTCACTCGGGCACAGTCTCTGCGGCTCGAGAATCTGCACTGTACGGCCTGCCATCACTATCGGTGAGCCTAGCGACATACTCGCATGAGGACTACTCGGATTCCATAGGTGCAACGATGGAAGTGATCGACTACCTTTCCGTATTAGTGACAAATAAGCCAGAAAACCTACTGAGGCCCCAGGGATCCAAGAAAAAACCCCCCGAAGGCATCGATAGCGACTCCATCAGGACTTGGTTTCTCCAAGGCAACCTGTTTCTGAACCTCAACGTCCCGGAGAAATGGGGTGGCTCCTTCCAGACGGTCCCCCTTGGCGCTAGGTGGTATCACAATGCAACAGACATGCTGCAAAAGGACGCAATGGGGGTTGCTTTCGAGGTCGGGGCAGCTCGAATAGTGGATGAGAACCTGGAAATGACCGATTGCAACGCTGTTGTTAATGGAAAGGCGGCATTAACTCCTCTGGCAAGCTGGCCTCAGAATCATCCGCTAGGTGTTCCGCAGTCAGTGATGGATGCGTCAACCAAGATGGGTAAAGACGGGATGCCAGAGTGGTTCTAGTCGCCATCAAGAAGATAGTGAAGAATGGTAATGCACGAATGGCCCTGGAGCCATCTACTACCCAGTGAGAGAGAAAGCGGATCCTGGAGTGATTTCGTGTCATTCTTGGTCAGTGGCTTGTCATCAGAGATGATGAACCCAAAATCAATCGAAGTTGGCAAATCAGAGAAATCTCCCCCATCAGCATCCATTATTACTGGGCATATCCCTCTGGATGACCATTCTTCAAGCGTCTGCTCAATATCGCCTCCTGAGTGGAGAATCCCACTGCTGTACTCTCTGAATTGCCCTCTGGGGGGTACTGACTCCTTCAAGACCGCCTTGATCTGACCAGATATCGACCTTTCATCTGGCCTGACTCCCCCTAGGGTGGAACCGTTGAACCAAATTCTCCTGCTTGGCCCCTCACCACCCATCAGGTGGAGCAAAACATGACTATCCCTCCTAATTCCATGAGAGACGAATAGTGCTGAATTCACCGCCCTAGCAAGAACGTCC
>CAYFGC010000082.1:0-5919 GCA_964342625.1 uncultured Candidatus Poseidoniales archaeon
GGAACGAGCGGTTCCTTGGGCCCGTGATCGGTTTGAATCATGCCTAGTCCACGGTCAAGAGACAGTATTACGTGGTTACCAGAAGACGTTGGATGATCGGATGAGCCGATCTGCATCGAAAGTTCTTCGAGAGGGAATGGATTTCTGGATGCTAGCCAGTTATCGGTCATGAGGAGGTTTATCTCTCTCCCTGAGATTCCTCCTGCGTCAACGCTTCCACTGATCAGTTCTACTAGCGTTGATGGGACCTCATTCAGGATGCTACCCACATCGAGGAACACGTCAACGAGGTTGAGGATGACCGAGTCGATGATCTTGGAGATGAAGTCTAGATTGGCGCCCGAATCCAGAGAGTCGTCCGAATCCGATGAGCCTCCGAGACCGAATGACCCGTACACTGCTACTGCAGAAGGGATTGAGTCTGCGTACATGTGGATTCGCCTATGGTCCTGGCTCTCCCCGCCTCTAGAGAACCAAGACGTGTAGTCCAACTCCTGGAGTGGCTGTTTCGACCTTACGACGATCAGGCTATCCGGTGGGTCGGCTGGATTCACAGGGAGTGTTGGGTCGTCTACGTTCTGACTGCTATCGCGAGTGAAGTTCTTGATTCCAATGATTAATCCAAGTTCCTCTGGCATGTCTCCGGGTAGTTCTGGTTGGTCCACCGACCCCAGCATTCTGAATGCCCTCTCTATCTCACTCGACGAGAGAGTCCCAGAAGGCATTCCCCTGAACCAACCAAGTGAATCGGTGGTATTCCCGAATGAGCCGTCTGACTCCGATTCAGGCAGCTCTGAGCGATCCTCATGGAAGTGGATGTGTAGGTCCGATCTCTCATCCGCGAAGTACTCCAGAGTAGTGAGGCTCTTCTCTCCTTCCGGTCCTCCCGCGCTAGGGAGCACGCTGTCTGTTCGGATGACTAGTTCTGCAAAACTCGGGAGTCGCTTTGACTCCCCATGAGGATGGAACCTGGCTTCGATGTATGCGAGCTCCCACATATCTCTGTCGGAATCGTCATCGGGCGGCGAGTAGTGGATGTAGCCAAACCCTGCTGAAACGCCACATGAAATTTCCAAAGAGCTTCTTGTGTACAGCTCTATGGTGCTATAACTCTCAGAGCATTCATCCTGGCCACCGTTCTCGAATCTCAGCGAATATGGAGCAGCTATGGATGCGAATGTGATTCCTGATTCATCCAGTGGAGGTGAGAATGGGTTCAAGATGATGGCTGCGAATCCTTCAGTGAAGATATCGCCGTCGAAGAATAACTTCTCTATCCCAACTTCGAACTTGAAGTCATTCGGAGGGGTGGTGAACCTCGAGTCAATTACCCAAACGTAACTCTCGCCACCTCCTAGGTTCAGGAGCGATCCTGAATCCGAGTAGGAGAAAGCCTTGATCAGGGATACGTGGAGTGCTTCCATGTTGTCCCAGTCTGGGTCTGAGGCACTGTTTCCGACGTCTCTGACTGTGAATTCGATTCCAGGCTCGATCCAAAGAGTTGTGGTTCCGGTATCTATGCCCCATCCATCAAAGAGATCGATGGTGACCGTCAATCCGACTTGGATGTCGTCGTCACCATCCCCATCAACGTCGACTGAATGCAGTAGGGCCTCCGTGTTTGTGTTCAGTAGGGAGAGCAGGGATGCGCTGAATGAGACTACCTCGTACTGCTCAGTGATTTGGCCATTGACGTCAACGTACTGGGTCCAAATGACGTAATCTGTTATGTTGAATAGGGTCTGCCAGATGTTGTCGACCATTCCGGGGTTATTTCCCCCAGTGAGCAATAGGTCGTAAGGAGCGGGGTGTTCGGGAGCAGGTGGCGAGGTGCTTACCAGAGAGATGCCCTCTATAGAAGGCCCGACCTCGGAAATCGGACTGTCCGGGTCCGAAGAGGTGACCGAGTCCCGAACCGCGTCTATCCTTGAGTCGGCCAGGGGAGAGACTGAGTTGTCCTCTAGGAAGGATTTCCGCTCACCGAGCATGTCATTGAGTTCATCGAGAACTCCGAAGTCGCTAGATTCTAATCTCGGCTCCCCGTTCACACTGGAGAAGGGCAATAGCAATGGGGAGACGAATATCATTGCCAGGATTAGAGTGACCTTTACCGGACCCTGGGGGGGTTTTCCAGAATGCGGTTCTCGGTCCATTCTAGAACGCACCTCTTAGAGGTGCGCTATAGGCTATTGCCCTCCATGTAACTCTGAATATCACGGTTTCAAACGTCTCAGCTAGTGCCGACCATCTCTTCTGAGCCACAGTGCGGGCAGTTTGTGTAAGCTGAATCTAGGCCTGCTGGTAATGTAATCTCGAATGCCTTTGAGCACTGGCTGCAATTGCATCTGATAGTCGTCCCCTCAGGGGGCTGGGGTTCGGTCTCCTCCGGGGCCGATTGGAGGTCTCCAAGAAGGGAGTCCCCCAAATCAATGGGAGTCGTTGTCCCCTCCAGGGCTGATGTGGGGTCTTCTAGCAAATCGAACATCTCGGTTCCGCTTTGCGGGGCTTTCATTTCCTCTCGATGGGGTTGGAAAGGCGATTCTCCACTCCTGCCCCACATCTGGGCCTGCATTTGGGGAGAAGGGGGCTGTGGTGGTGCTTCCTCTTCCTCTTCATTTGCACCATCGGAGAATTCTGACATCCTGCGTCTCACTGCAGAATTATACAGTAAGAAGGCAGCACCCGAGCTAATGATTAGCAGGACTGCCGCGATGGCTGCGACAGCCTGCCAAGTGAGGCCGTTGCTGGATTCGCTCTCCTTGACGATTACCAGTATTTCCGCATAGGAGGTCAGGCCGGCATCGTTCTCAATTCTGCATACCACATTAGTTGGTCCCTCGGAGTTGAATTCGTAGATAACCAAAGGACCGCTAAACTGTATCTCGTTGTCTGTCCCCTGGCCTATTGTCCATGTGTATTCGAGACCATCGGATTGGTTATCCTGTGCGAATATCTGCAGAGTTGTTGGATCCCCGTATTCTACCTCAATCTGGGTTTCGTACTGTGAAATCTCGGGTGCCGTAACATCAATGAAATTGACGATAGCATCTTTCTGGGTGGTCATTCCAGATTTGTCCCGGACGGCTAGGGAAATCACATGCTGACCGGGCGAGTATTCTTCTGATACCTGTAGTATTAGCGTCGAATATTGGTCTGTGAGGGAGTAGTTGGAGAGGATTATCTGGCCGTCAATCATCCAATCCAGGCTCTCCACCCCCCAATTGTCCGTGAAGGAAGCACTGATCGAAATCTGTTCTCCGAATCCCTTGGTGACCTCTCCAGTTACTCCCAGGGAAACCGAAGGAGCAGACATGTCGACTACTCTGACGGTCCTGGAGACGCTAGCACTCCTGGAGTCGACAGATGTTGCAGAAAGCCGGACTGTGTAGTTCCCAGGCTGATCCCATAGGTGCTCCAGAGTCAAACCACTCCCGTCGCTAACTCCATCTCCATCGATGTCCCACGAAAACCCAGAGTCTGGGATCTGATCGGATTTGTTTGGGGTTGTCGATGCGGAGAGGTTCACCGGAGCGCCAACATCCACCGATTCGAGGTTTGTCTGACTGGTTATCGATGGTGCTAGCACCGGAGTTAGAGTTACTGTGACAGTGACAGCGACATTGGAGGTTCCCGCTCCACCCCCTCCGGGACCCTGTCGATTATCCACAACAATGTACAGATTCTCTCCCTCGATATCACTCGCCTCCCATGGAAGGTATCTCTCTTCGGAGACCAGCAGCATATCTGCTGAGTTGATCCTTAGTGAAGAAGACCAGTTCGAGGATGGGGAGTAGTAAGAGAAGGCAGTCTCCGACATTACGAAAATATCCGGCTCGCCGAGCATAGTTCTTGCATGAATCTCCACGAATGTTCCATCATCGACTGTGAAGGGCCCGTGGGCAACCGAGTACTCCCCGGGTTCAACCCTGTGAATTGAGTCGGCGAGAGTGAACTGCTCTGGCTGGATGACATACGCATCTAGTTCGAGATTTACGGATAGCCCTCCCTGATCACCTTGACCAGAATCCTGAGGGTGGGCAAGGTTGTCCAACACCAGATACCACCGTGTTTGTCCCCTATCACCAGGGGTCTGCCAGTGCCACTCCCCGGTTCCGCTGAATGACTCGAATGCGGATTCTGCCATCCATACCGTGTCAATCCTGTAAGATTGCTCGTTTTGGTAAACGGAAATCGTGTTTGATGGGAACAGAAGTATGTCGATTTCCTGATCTGCGGAGATTTCGAAGGCCAAGTTTGTGCCTGGGTCGTGGATTCCTAGATCTACGCGGATGCATTCTTGATCCATCATGGTCCAATTATCAGGCAGAGAATCAAGACTGGAATTGGTGCATGAGATTACTCCCTTCGTCGAAGCAGCCCCAACAGAAACAACCGTTGACATCAGTAAGGCGATTACCAATACGCTGACCCAACGCATCATCGTATTCGGGTTCACCCTCCCCTTTTGAACGATATCGCAAGAAAGTTCAACGTTGAGTCTAGAGATTACGGGGGATTGGAGTCTGTGGGAACCATCGCAATAGCACCACGTCTCCGACTGACCTCACCCATGTCCATGGAACGGCTACATGAGTGCGTCCCTCGACCAATGCATCTGGTGGGTCTGAAACGAAAATGTGAGTGCATGACCAGTTGTTCACATCTATCACCGTATCATGAACGGTCCCTAGAAGACGGCCGTCCGGGATGATGACCGGTAAACCCCTGATTTCCGATGCGTGACGGTCCGCCATAGTGGGATGCCATTCATCATTCGGCATCAATCTGACGGATTGGCCGGTTACTTTCCGCGGTTCTTGTTCGCCTTGAGGCTTGGGCGGAGCTTCTCTGCCCCCTTGCCCTTGTTCAGTAGACCCCTGCCTCTCTTTCCAGCTCCAGTCTTGCCCCTGAATGCCCGTCCTCGATGGCTCGAGCCGCTAGAGACCCATCCCATATCCTTGTCAGACTTGATTGCAGGGTGCTCGGGATCGATCATAATAACCTCGTAGAACTTGTTCTTCCCGTCTTCACCGACCCAATACGAGTTGAGGACCTCTAGGTTCGGGTACCTCCTCGCAGTCCTCTCCTCGGCAATCCTCTGAATCGACTTGCCCATGGTGATCTTCTTGATACCGGCCTTGGAAGGCTTCCTCTTCATGTGTATCTTGCCCTTCCTCAGGCCTCCGCGTCGGACTCTGGTTCGTACGACGACCACGCCCTGCTTTGCCTTGTAGCCGACTCTCCTAGCTGCATCGATCCTCGTAGGCTTGTCGATCCTGATGAATACTGGTTCCTTCCTCCATCCAGCCATCCTGTCTATCCTATACCTGGAAGGGATACCCTCCTTGGGCTTCTTCCATGCCGCGCTTACGTGCTTGTGCAAACCCATAGTCAGACCTCTAGCGGCCCGCCGACCTAGAACTCATTTATGAGCCTGCTTGCACGAACGAGAAACGATGAGTGAGCGAACAGTGGACATTATCCTCATTGATATCGATTCTCTGAGGGGTCATGAGGAGGTGATTCCTGACAACTTGGAAAGGAGGAGCAACAAGCTACTTGACAAGGGTTTTTACAAGCCGATCATCGTTGATCGTGAGTCTTTGGTAATCTTAGATGGTCACCACAAATGGACCGCTGCGAAAGAATTGGGGCTTGGTAGGGTCCCTGTTGTCATGACCGATTACCTGGATGACGTTTCTCTGGAGGTTTGCGTCTGGCCCGATTGTGGGAGGGAGTCGATCACCAAGGAAGAGGTGCTAACAATGGGTTTCTCCGATGAGGTTTTTCCACCAAAGACGAGTCGTCACCTGTTCCCATTCAGGATTCCCTCGATAGAAATCCCACTCGAAGAATTGACTGGTTAGTGGTCCGCGCTCCCGGACTTGAACCGGGGACCCCCTGATGGCTGCCTACAAC
>CAYFGC010000083.1:0-5848 GCA_964342625.1 uncultured Candidatus Poseidoniales archaeon
CCACTGCAATAATGGGTCGTGGTCGAGAACATACAAAGTGGTCCCCAGTCTGTGGAGTGGCATTCCAACCTCGAAGAATCGGGGTTCTGAATAACAAAAAGAAGTCGAAGATCCTATGGGACATGGACTTGGAGATAAATGCCAAAGACTTCGACAAGGATGGGAAGTTGAAAGATATCGACAAGGTTGCAATCCTCATCGATGAGCTTAATCATGTTGGAGAGGGTACGGAGGCATCAAGAGAATTCGGTGATGCAATCACACTGGAAGAAGTCGCTGGAGAGTTCATCTTAGAGTTCGAAACAGATGGTTCAATGGGGCCTAAAGTTGCCTTCATGAAGGCTGTTGAAGAGCTCGCTGGAAGGTTTGGCTCTCTAGAGCAGGAACTCTCGGCGGCTCTTTGAATTCCAACATTTCATTACCCGTTCACTGGATGAGTGACTATGCCTACTGCACTCGGTAGAGGACATTGTGGCGGCCACATAACTCTATTTTTTACGGTCGATGATGATGATAATGACCCTGTTGCACAGGGTAGTAGAGGCGCTGGTTTTTGTCTGAAGGATGGAGTTGAAGCGATAGCGAAAGGAGAGAATGGCAAAGGAAAACTGGAGGTCAGATTCCAAGATGGTGAATATGATTCGACGATGTATGAAGATGTTCTAGAGGAATTGGCTAGGGGGATTCCGGAAATTGAGTCATACGATTGGGAATTAAACATCAGGATGTCGTTACCGGCATCACAGGGTTTTGGAATGTCTGCATCGGGTGCAATTGCGTCCGCGATATCTTTCCAGAGGGCAATGGGTATTCCTCACGAAGAGTGCCTCAGGAGGTCTTTCTTGATTGCCCATATCGTTGAGAGGAAGAGGTCTAGTGGCCTTGGCGATACAACCGCTCTTTCATCGGGAGGCGTCGAAAGAAGGATTGTGGCAGGATCTCCATTTTCTGGCAGTTTTCTCGATCTGGGTCCGGGTATTTCTGAAGGATGGGCTGCTGAAACACCTGTTCTCCTAGTCTGGAAGAAGAAGACTGGGAAGCATACTTCGAAATATATCGACAATCCTGATTGGAAGATGAGGATTAGTGAAGCTGGAGCTTCCGCAATGGAACTAATCGGAAACGGTGATTGGAACTCAGGAAGGTGGTCTGAGCTTATTGATAGGTCACTGATTTTTGCTTGTGATAGTGGTTTAGAGTCTGATTCATCTAGATCAGAGATTATCGGTGCGGCTAATGATGAAATCGGAAGTGCTGGATACTCAGATAGATTGACTGCAATGCTTTGTATGTTGGGAGAAAGCGTCGTAATTGTCCCTAATGACTCCCTGGACGGAGGTGATTGGTTAGGTGATCTTTCTTCGGCTATCGAAGCCCGTGGCTTCTCAACGTTCCCAAGTCAGATTGGTGCTCTTAGGTAGATTCCTCAGGATTTAGAATTCTCGTGGAAATCCTCAAGCGGTTTCAAATCAAGGGGACTGGAATCTAGTTTTATTGCCCCTCTCAATCTCAATCCCTCACAGAATCCATGCCGGTAAACAAGAGCCCCCTGACCATATTCTGCGACATACCTGTCTACTTGCTTCTGAGTCTTCTTCTTCGGGAACTTTAGATCGGCACCGAAGAAGTGCTTCGCATCAATCCATGCACAAGGGACTCCATTGATTCTTACGTCATCCAGTAGAAGGAGATCGGGAGTGATAATTGCCCTTCCTTCTTGCTTGGTCTGTTCTCTCAGAAGTTCTTCCTGACGACGGAATCTAACACCTACTGATTCGAAATAGCTGCACAGGATCTCCTCGAAGACCTCGGCCGCGGTCTGGGTCTCGGTTTGGTTTACCGAGCTGACCCTGTCTACTGACTCGGCTAGTTCGAACTGTTCCCGATCCCTTTTGTTCAACTTAGAGGGGTTCTTGTTTAGTGTTTCCTTGATTCTATTTTTCGTCCACCCTCTGCCTGTAAGTATGGCTCTGAAAGTATTGACTGGGGGTGCATCAAACCTCTTCGAGAGGGCAATCACGCTTTCTCCAGAGTCGTACCTTCTGCTGAGTTCATTGGATCTACGCATCAATTTTGAGTGGGAATAAACACTCTTTTCCTGATTTAGAGCCGCCCTTAGAGAAAGAGCCTGTTCGAGGGTGATTGGCATACCATCGAGTTTTACCGCAATCTCCTGGACCCTTTCCTCGGGAAGGAATCCGAATTCTCCTGGAATGCAGGCTATCTTCCCCGCCTTGTTTTGAACTTCCTTGGTGACCGCTTTGGTTTTCCATTTGATTTCTACTTTCTCAGGGGGCGGGTTGATTTCTTTTGGTATACCCATAGGTCTTGGATTAGCTGTAAACCTGGCTAGGGCCCTTTCAATCTCCTCCGATTTGGCACCTCTGCCGTTCTCCTTCGGAGGGGTGCTTTCCTTCCTCGGGCGGCGGCGGCGCCTCCGACGCCCACGGCGTCGCTTGGCACTCTCGTCTTCACTCAATGGTCGTGGCAGATGTAGGAGCCCCATGAACCCACCGAGTGAGGTTACTTCCTCATTCGAGCATAGACGTCGTAGAAGTAATCTCTAATTGGCCATGGTAGAAGTGCCATCGAAGAGGCTAGAGGCCATGGGAATCTTAGCTTTCCACACACTCTCCAGATTGCCGCGCTCTTAGAGTACCACTCCCCTCTGCTGGAGATTAGGAAGACGGAGTCTAGACCAGCAAGCTTCCTTGGTATCGCTTTCATAATTTCTTTGCCATCGGGGCTATTCTGCCCGATTAGGGTTATGCTTGATTCAGAGTTTCTCCTTCTGATGAATTCGGCCCACCTGTTACATTTGTTGCATTGATCGTCGAAAAGGACGATATGGGACTTTTCAGAATGCATGCTTCACCTAGACAAAAGCTATTCCTGGTTCTAGAGGGAATGAGATTCTTGCCTTTCCTCCAACATCCTCGTCTTCTCCGGCAACATAGACCTCAACTGATTCAACTTCCAAGGCAGATGCGATGAAATCAGAGTTATCCTTGATTACTTCTACCTCGTTAATGCCCTCGTGAATTAGTTCCCTCTCACCCTCTAACCAAGTGTGAATTCTACCTCTAGTCTTCTTCCCCCCAATGGTGATAGAGTTCCAAGTCTGGAAGACTTCCCCTCTTGTTGATTCATCCTTGAATGCCTCTAGAGACTTTACGTGAGACTGTCCCTTTTCCCTGAAATCAAAATCGTCTTTGTCTAGGCTGATTGCCTCTGATGCTAAGTCGTTTTTCCATTTTGGAGAGGTTTGGATCACCACCTTAGTGATTTCATTATCCGAGTGCCTTTCTGCGAGGGTTCTGAGATTTCTACCACTAGAGATAATTTCTTTGATGTAATTCTCAAGCGCCAAAACTCGAATATCGCTAGGTTCTGTCTCAAGAATTGGCATCACAAACTTTGCGAGGATGTCGTCTCGGCCTACTTTATTCCAAAATTCTTCAGCAATATGAGGTGTGGCTGGTGCTAGCATAGGTATCCATCCCTCCAAGAAAGTCATTGCAGTAACTCGATCACATCCCCCTCTACGCAAATACCAATTCCAGTCAGATAGCATCTCGAAGTGACTAATCATCACTCCTTCTCTAAGGCTAACTTCGGACATGCCTTCTATCCATTTCTTCTGATTGGCTCTCAATCTGGACATTAGCCAATCATCAATCTTTGAAGGGGAATCAGTGAATCCTGCTGCAGAGTCAACTGCGTCGATTAGGGAGAACATCTGGCGGTGGTTTGCTTCTAGAGCGCTGTCTGACCAATCCATTCCTGCCTCCGGGTTTGCTCCAAACAGAATGAATAGCCTGACTGTATCGGCTCCGAATCTGGATATCATCTCCTCTGGACTTACCGTGTTTCCTAGAGACTTGCTCATCTTTGCTGAACGTCTGGAGAGAGTTTTTCCACAGGAGGGACAATCCAAATCAAAATTGTCCACATGATACTCAGAGTTGCAATCGACGCAGTATGGAGCGGGTGCGTTGAGCATCCCCTGGCATACTAGCCTTCCGAAGGGCTCTCCAACCTTATTCATCCCTGCGTCTCTAGTGAATTTTGTAAAGAATCGCGCATAGAGAAGGTGCATTACTGCATGCTCAATCCCTCCAATGTAGAGATCCACACCATCCCCCATCCAGTAGTCAACTGCTGCGCGGTCGAAAGGAGTTGTCTCGTTGTTTGCATCACAAAATCTCATGAAATACCATGAAGAGTCGTAGAATGTATCCATTGTGTCGGTTTCTCTCTTTGCATCGCCTCCACAGGAAGGGCAATTGGTCTGAACAAAGGAGCTGTGTGACTCTAATGGGTTACCGCTCTGTTCCTCAGTAAAGACGACATCTAGTGGGAGTTCCACGGGCAAGTCTTCTCTGGGTACTGGGACTACACCACAGGAGTTGCAATGAATCATGGGAATTGGGGTCCCCCAGAATCTCTGTCTGCTAAGTAGCCAGTCCTTCAGTCTGTACTGCACGGTTCCATAGCCGAATTTCTTCTTCTCAAGAGCAGAGATCACTGCATTCTTTGCATCTTCTCCAGAAAGTCCATCGAACCCCTCCACTGGTGAGTTGATCATTTTTCCATAACCTTCGAAAGCCCTGGCCAGTGGAGAACTAGGGGTTGTCTCCTCTTTTTCTTGGAGGACTTGTCTAATCTCGAGATTGTAGGCTTCGGCAAAATCAAAGTCTCTCTGATCATGCCCCGGGACTGCCATGACCGCTCCGGTCCCATACGAAGCAACCACGAAGTTCCCGGCATAAATCGGGATCTTTTCGCCGTTCATTGGGTTGACTGCATGCCTACCTAGGAATACTCCTTTCTTTTCCTTCAGCATGTTAATTCTCTCGAATTCTGACATCTTTGCACATTCGTCCCTTAGGTCCCTCCACCCTTGTTCCCATTCGGTTCCCAGGCACAACTCCTCGCAAAGAGGGTGCTCAGGAGATAGTGTAACGAAGGTGACGCCAAAGATTGTGTCAGGTCGAGTAGTGAAGGCCCCTATTAGTGAGTCGGAATCGGCGACTGGGAAATCGATATGTGCTCCGTGAGAACGGCCAATCCAGTTTCTTTGCATCGCCTTGACATTCTCCGGGAAGGAGATGCTGTCGAGTTCATCTAGTAACTCATCGGAATACTCAGTCATTCTTACGAACCACTGGGCCATGTCCCTCTGAACTACTTCCAATCCACATCTCCAGCATCTATTGTTCTTGACCTGCTCATTGGCCAGAACCGTGTCGCAATCAACGCACCAATTTACTGGAGCCATTCGTCTTTCGACCAGTCCTCTCTCGTTTAGAGTGAGGAACATCTCCTGGTTCCAACGGTAGTAGTCGACATTAGATGTAGCTAGAAATCGCCGCCAGTCGTATGAGTATCCCATCCTTTCCTGATCGGAACGTATGCTTGAGATGTTGTTGTGAGTGACTTCATTTGGGTGTCCTCCATCCTTTTTGGCAGCATTCTCAGCGGGCATCCCGAACGAGTCGTATCCCATTGGGTAGAGTACATTCTTCCCCATTAGCCTTTGAAAGCGAGCCATTGCGTCTCCGATTGAGTAGTTCCTAACATGTCCCATGTGCATGTTGCCAGAAGGATATGGGAACATCTCGAGGCAGTAGAACTTAGGCTTTGACTCGTCTATTTCGGCCTCGAATACCCCTGCATCGGACCATTCCTTCTGCCAGCGCGATTCTATCTCTTGTGGGTCGTATGCCATTTACTCAAACTGACCGCTGAGTATGGCTTGTATATGCATTACGACTTTGTTTGATGCCTGCCTCGGAGAGGATATGCTGTCAGACGGAGAGTTCCATACGGCGATTTGGGAAGATGG
>CAYFGC010000084.1:0-5799 GCA_964342625.1 uncultured Candidatus Poseidoniales archaeon
CGTCCGAGTTCTCCCTGAACATCGTCATGTCGAGCATCGTAATCGGCCTTTTGGCACGGCCTCCGCCCTTCAAATCATTGTTAGCGAATCAGAGGAAAGTAATGTCCTGCCAGAGTTGGTCGAATCCTAGGGCCATGGTTCCGGAGATCAGGTACCCGAGTATGCTGCCTCCATTCAGTAGGGGCAGACCAGCCTGGGCCTTCCCCCTTGCGACTTGGGTCATCAGGGCGGCATATCCGGCCAATCCTCCAATTAGGGTTCCCATTCCAACGATCATGGGGCCGAGATGGATCGGAACGGAGTCCCCTCCCCAGAAGTCGAAGACGACCGGCCCGGTCTCCGGCAGGAAGGTGATCGAGGAGATGACCAGCATACCTGGGAAGATGACATCGCCCAGACCCATGAAGAGAGCATCCCTGCTCTTGACCTTCTTCGCAGGCAGGGGGCTCTCAACGGGTACTACAGGCTCGTCATGCGACTTCTCCATAACGTCACCCTTCTGCTCTAGGAACGTGTAGTCGGCGCTCTTCGGTGCGACGAGGAGCACCGGGAGCTTCAGATCGATCATGGTGTCAGCCAGTTCCAGCATGTGCTTGCTGCCATTCACCGCCCAATGGTCGTAAACCGCCGCGAGAACCATGAACAGGATGATCAGCACGGGCACGAAGGCGATCCCTAGCATCACGATCACCCCAGAGCCGACCAGCAATCCGACCGTGTTCACCACATACCACTCCGGGAAACGGTGTAGGGTGTACATCATCCCCACTGTCACGCCAAGCAGAATCATAACCGCAACATCCCCGTTCTGCAATCCCAACAGCCAGAAGACGATCGAGAGTATCGGTTGGAGGGCCATCAAGAGGCTGTACCAAAGAGCGAAGAACACGATTCCCTTGATGAAAACCTGGCGGCCCTTTCTGGCAAGCCAGATCACTGCGACCGTGAACAGGAAGATCATCACTAATTCGAACAGGATGTTCCCAGCCTCGGTGGTCCCCTCCTCCCCGAACGCCCTGTAGACCTCGAAGTTGTAGAACGGCTGGATGAAAACCCCCAGTAGTATGGAGAATGTGAACATCCCAGCCATGCCGGCCATAGAGGCCCATTGGTCGCGAATAGCGGCCATCACTTCGTCGAACTCCGAATCCGCCATGCCTCCACGACCTTCAAGGCACATTTCACCTTGACCCAGCCATGCACCCGGGTGACGAGGATGACATCAGGGATTGGCTGAACGGGAGAATCGGGGCCGGAGTCAGGCTTGGACTGGACACATGCTCGGAGATGCTGGACCGTCTCGGCAACCCCCATGCCGACTTCCCAAGTGTGCACGTGGCTGGGACCAATGGGAAGGGCTCCCTCTGCGCGCACCTCTCCGCCCTCGGCTCCATGAACGGGGAGCTGATAGGACTCTTCACGTCACCTCACCTTGCCAGGGTGGAGGAGAGGGCGAGGATAGACGGCCGACCGATCCCGGAGGAGGAGTTCGACCAGTTCCTCGAGGAGGTCAGGGAGGCCAGTTCCACCCAACCAGAGATACAACCGACCTACTTCGAGACCACCTTCCTCGCATCCATGCTGGCGTTCTCAAGGTCGGGGGTCGACAGGGCGGTGATCGAGACCGGACTAGGTGGCAGGTTGGACTCGACCAGGTTGGTGGATGCGGACATCTGTGCAATCACGACCATCTCGATGGACCACGCTGAGATCCTAGGGGACTCGCTCTCGAAGATAGCCACCGAGAAGGCGGGGATTCACAGGCCCGGAGTCCCCATGATATGCCTCCACCACGAGGACGAGGGCGTCAGGGACGCCATCGAGGCAACAGCCGGTGAAGATGTCACATGGATTCCCCCGGAGAGCCAGGACGCGCAATTGGTGGCGAACCAGATGGCCCTCGAGATCGGCATCAGGATAGGCTGGGTGAAGATGGACGTCGATGTCACATGGCACGGGAGGACCTTCTCGCCCATGTCATGGTCCGGGGCCAACTTCCACCTCAGCGCAGCCCACAACCCGGAGAGCATCTCCCACGACCTGAGTCGAATAGCAGGCGACGAACACGTGCTACTGCTGGGGATGACGCAGAAGGAGGACCTCGCGGAATCTACCTCCCTATTCTCTGATGCCGATGGGCGCATCCGGACGATAGTGACCGAGGTCAACGGCGGGAGGAGGCCAACAGTGCCGATAGTCGACCTGGCCGATGCCATTTCCGCGGCCTCGGGGGAGGACCCGATGATGATCCCGGAACCCATCGATGCGATGGACGTCGCCGCAGAGATCGCCCGTGAGCGGGGGTGCCCGGTTTTCGTGTCCGGAAGCGTATACCTCGTCGGGAGCATCATCGAGGAGCACTCATCGAGGGAGGGGGCCGACCTCTGGGACTCGCTCGTGGCGCACCCACCTCGGGACGAAACCGAAGGATGATTACCCAACCGCCCAGCACAGCGGGCGTGAGCGATAAGTGGGATGCGCGTTTCATCGAGCTAGCGAGGCACATCTCGGGCTGGAGCAAGGATCCATCCACCAAGGTCGGGTGCGTGATCATCGGGGAAGACAGGGAGATCAGGTCCACCGGCTTCAACGGTTTCCCCAGGGGGATAGCCGACGACTTGGCGAGGCTCGAGGACAGGGAGCAGAAGTACCCGCTGATATGCCACGCGGAGGAGAACGCGATAATGCACGCAGCGAGGATAGGAGTCTCCCTCAAGGGCTGCGTGGCGTATGTGACTTGGCCTCCCTGCACCGGTTGCTCCCGCTCCCTGATTCAGGCCGGGATAGTCGAGGTCGTCTATCCAGCGGACATCGAGATCCCCGAGCGATGGGAGAAGGACTTCGCGATGTCGGTGGCGATGATGGAAGAGGCCGGAATCACGGTCAGACCGACCAATTGAGGGGAGCCGGAATAACGCGGCGAAACGGCATCGCGACTACTCAATAGTGATAGTCCGAAGGCCTTGCAAGGCCCCGTGGACAACGAGGTGTTCGTGCTCCTGATGCTGGTCGGGGTTTTCGCTGGATTCGTCGACAGCGCCGTCGGAGGCGGGGGACTGCTTCGCCTCCCCGCGATTCTCGCCGCGGGCCTCCCCCCGCACATGGCACTGGGCACCAACAAGTTCGCATCAACCGCCGCCGCGGCAATAGCAAGCGCGCGATACCTCAGTAGCGAGATAGTCCCCAGGAAGGCAGCTCTGGTCGGCTTCGTGACGATGGCTGCCTTCTCCGTGGTGGGTGCCAAGATAGTGCTCTCCATCAGCGCGGACCTGCTCCTCGGGATAGTCATCGTCGTTCTAACGGCCCTGTTCTTCTACGTCCTCCTGAACCCGAAGTTCGGCAAGGAGGAACAGGTCAGGGAGGAGAGGGTGATGCCCGTCACGGTGGGCATGGGCGCGGGTCTGGGGTTCTACGAGGGGTTCCTAGGGCCAGGGACCGGAAGCATGCTGATGGTCGGCTACATCAAAGGGGCAGGCTTCGGGATGGACAGAGCCGCTGCGACCGCCAGGATCCTGAATTTCGGTGGCAACGTCGGGTCATACGCGATCTTCGCACTCGCAGCATCCGTGAACTACAGCGTCGCCATCCCCTTCGCTCTTGCAAACATGGTCGGAGGATACCTGGCACCGGGTTACGTCCTGAAGTACGGCTTCACCATGCTGAGGCCGATGTTCCTTGCAGTGTCCGCGATTATGATATCAGTTCAGGTATTCACCTTCTTCGACTAGACTCACGAACCTTGTAGCGCAGACCAGATTCCCTCCAGCTTCGCCTCCAGATCCTCGATGGACCCGTCGTTGAGCACCGTGATGTCCGCCATTGCCGCAGTGGCGTCCAGGGCTTGCCCCGCCTCGTCCTTCGCCTTGGCCTCGGCCGCCTCCTGCGATAGGAAAGCCTCCTTCTCGGTCGGGTCCCCGGACCTGCCCCTAGAGGTCATCCTCTGCCAACGGGACTCCTCGTCCGCCCTGACCTCGATCAGGACGAAGTCGCCCCTGCCCCTGAGAGCCTCGACCTCGGCGGGGGTCCTGATCGAGTCTACGACTGCGTCCTCGCCATCCAGGATCTCCAGAAGCATCTCTGCGAGGACCCCAGCCCCTCTGTTCCTGCGAAGCTCCCTACCTCCCTCGATCAGTGCCTCCCTGGTCGTCTCAATCCCCTGGTCACTCAACCACGTTCGGATCGAGTCGGAGCATGAGACGCTCGTCAGCCCCCTCTCGGAGAACCAACTGACAAGAGTCGACTTGCCCGAGGCGTTCCTGCCCGTCAGACCAACCAGCACGACCCTCCCAGAGGGGCCTCTCGGATATTGATTGCCCCCCGAAATCGGATGCCAGAAGACGAAAGGGACTAACAATGCGAGTGCGGCGCGAGGTCTGATAGCATGGCGCGACGCACCACCAAGCCCCCCAACCGGATCAAGAGGTGGTGGAGGTCGAAGCACGAGTTCCACTTCCAGGCCTACACCTGGATGACCATCATCTCCCTCGGCATAGCCCTGTTCTCCTTCATCCAGCTATTCTTCCTCGACTACGCCCTGGAGGCCAGCGACACGATGGTCACCATGGCATGGGTCGGCCTGATTGGTGGCAGCATAGCCATGTTCTTCGTCGCACCGGAGTTCTTCTACTTCTACAACAAGAAGCAGATCCTATCGGAGATACTGGAACTAGACTCGCGTCCCGAGGTCATGAGGAGGAGCAAGGACGCAGAGCGCGCCGCGGACCTCCTCGGCAAGCCATTCCAGTCAAGGCTGAAGGGTCTGTACGAGAGGCTGGGAATCAGGGTACCGAAGAGGTACTCCAAGCTCTCGGTACCCTCAGATGTCGCACCGATGGGCAGCTCAGAGGAGGAATGAGGTGTCGGACGAGGGAGCCGCCAGTTCAGACTTCGAGGGCAATTCGGCTATCTCATCAGTTAACCCATGGGTCCGCGAGGCGTCGCTTGCAGTCGGATTGGTGGTTCTCCTGCTTGGCTCCATGTGGATATCCACGGGGTCTTTCCCCCCGATGGTCGTAGTCGAATCGCAGTCCATGATGCATCAGGAGGAGGGGTCCATCGGAGCCATCGACCCAGGTGATCTGATTCTGGTGATGAACAAGGAAAGGGTCGACATCGTCTCCTTCGTAGAGGCGACCCAGGAAGGGAACGAGCACTATGGTTACGAATCTCACGGGATGCCAGGGGACGTCATCATCTACAGGAAGAACGGTGGACAGGACACCCCTGTGATCCACAGGGCACTCCTGGAGGTGGTTTCGAACGGAACCGGCTGGGACGTACCAGGAACCTCGCTTAGAAACGTCGAGAACATTTCATGGACGCTGGATTACGAATGCTCTTCCGTCCATGGAGGATACAAACTCAGGGTCATGAATTGGGAACCTGAGCACTCCGGCTTCCTTACCTCGGGAGACAATAACTTCGGAGGCTGCATGATCGACCAGCCTTCTGCAAACCAGGGTCCGGGATCGGGTCTAGTTGATGCGAGTGGGAACCCGGTAGAACCGGTTCTGGATGACTGGGTCGTGGGAGTTGCCTCGTCCGAGGTCCCATGGATCGGGACCATCAAGCTCGCCACCTCCGGGACCTCCGGTTCAGTAACCGCGAAGTCATGGTACTCGCTGACATTCACCATCCTAGCGATCCTGCTCTCGCCGATAGCCGTTGAAACCGTCTCGGCGTGGAATTCCGGTAATGACGAGGAAGAGTAGTCAGAAATGGTCGTATTCGTTCTCAATGCTCCATTCGTTTAGTTTAAAATAGACCAAAAATTCCGATTGACACAAACTGGAGATGAAC
>CAYFGC010000085.1:0-5796 GCA_964342625.1 uncultured Candidatus Poseidoniales archaeon
GGTGGGTTTACGGCCCAAGAACTAGGTGCGTCTCCAAGAAAGCTTGGAGTCAGGGTCTGTATCTCTACCCCTATCTCGAGTATTGCCTCGGACTCCCCGAAGTCGAGCATCTCCGGCCTCATCATGGTCCTGCAGATTTCCCCAGTGAAGACCTGCTGCGGAGAGCAGTCTTCCTCGGTGATGGCGTTCTCGAAGCATCCGTCCGCGGTTGGTTCGATTGCGCAGTCTGGTTCTGCCGGGATTTCGACTTCGCTTTCGGTAGAAGACGCGCAACCGGGCAGGAGGAGGAGCAGTGAAATCGTCACAGCGAGGATGTGTTGCCTATGCACGTACCGGGCAGGGGGTGCCCTCTGAATATCTTGTGCATCACTCAAAGGCCCGGGTAGGCAGGACCTGGTTCGAAGCAGTACTGGACGGTCTGGAACTCAGACTTGAACTCCCTGACATCGCCCTTTACGGAGGATGGGTCCTCGCCCTCGAGCAGGGCCCTGGCGAAGAAGCGTGCGACGTCCTGCATTTCGTCGGTCCCCATCCCTACCCTCGTCAGTTCGGGGGTGCCCAGCCTGAGTCCGCTTGGGGTCATTGCCTTGGTGTCACCAGGTAGCATGTTCATGTTGGTAATTATCCCGGCCTCCTCGAGGGTGGCAGCGGCATCCCTGCCCGCGCCAGAGTCGATCTCCCCATGCCTGGTCACCACTTGGTGGCTATCTGTGAATCCCCTCTCCTCTGCAATGACGTCGAATCCTTCAGAGGAAAGCGCCGCGCCGAGTGCCTGGGCGTTGGAGACTATGTCGTCGGCGTATGAGTGCCCGAACTCCTCGAACTCCGAGAGGGCAATCGTCTTGCCAGCTACGTGATGCAGGTGGTACGATGAGCAGACCCCTGGGAATATTCCGCTGTTTAGCCTCCGATGCAGCTTCTCGTCCTCCGAGTCTGAAAGCACGAACCCTCCTTGTGGGCCGGGGAACGTCTTGTGGCTGCTCCCGGTCATCACGTCAGCACCCTCCCTCAGAGGATCCTGGAACTGCCCGCCAGCTACAAGTCCCATGACGTGGGCAGCATCGTACATCACTGTGGCACCGACCTCATGAGCGGCCTGGGACAACTCCTCCAAGGGTGTTGGGAAAAGGAATACTGATTGTCCGAAAAGGGCGATTTTAGGCTCCTCCTCGCGAATCAGCGAGGCTGCAGCATCGATGTCTGGCTCCATCCTCTCCTCGTCCCAAGGGTATGTGACAAGATCAAGTCCCCTGAGCCCAACGGCCCCCATCCTAGCATGGGATATGTGTCCCCCATCAGCTGTGGAAACGGCTGTTATCTTGTCACCCGGCTTGGCCAGAGACTTCAGCGAACCGATGTTGGAATTTGTGCCCGAGGTCGACTGTATGTTCGCGAAACGGCAGTTGAATACCCTCTTGGCGCTATCGATTCCGATCTCCTCGATCGTATCGAAGTCATCACACCCCTGGTAGTATCTCTTCCTAGGGAGGCCCTCGGCATACCGTCCATGGAGGTCGGAGTCGCATGCCCTCCTGACCATCGGACTTAGGATGTTCTCGCTTGCTATCATTGGTAGGCTGTCTCGGTAGTGCCTTCCTGATGCCGCTATTGCGTCTACTACATTGTCGGCTGTCTGCCTGTTGCTCATAGTGCGCATGAGGGGGGTGAAGCAAATGAGGGTTGGGAGTGCGAGATGGCGCCGACAGCAGGACTCGAACCTGCGACCTGTGGATTAACAGTCCACCGCTCCACCAACTAAGCTATGTCGGCCTGACTCGGGGCAGGGCACCTCATTCATCAAAGAATCGGATTACTCCCACTCGATTGTTCCGGGTGGTTTGTGCGTGATGTCGTAGACGACTCGGTTCACTTGGCCCTTCAGGGAGTTGGTTATCTCGGTGCTGATTTCGGCTAGGAGGTCATGCGGCAATGGAGAGTATCGGGCACTCATGCCATCAAGGCTTGTTACTGCCCTGACTACTACCGTCTCCCCGTGGACCCTCACATCTCCGTGGACTCCAACACTCCTGACAGGGAGCAGGGCTGCGAAGTACTGCCATGGCAATTCGCACCTCCCCTCCGATGCTGCCTCTCCGATCCTGGTCTCCACGATGTGGCACGCCTCCCTGCATGATTCAACCCTGTCTGGGGTAATCTCGCCGAGGACTCGGACTGCCAGCCCGGGACCGGGGAATGGCTGCCTCTCACTGGATCTTATGCCAAGTTCCCTCGCCATCTCCCGAACCTCGTCCTTGTAGAACTCCCGGAGAGGTTCCACGATGGTGAGATCCACGTCATCAGGAAGTCCGCCAACGTTGTGATGAGACTTGATGACATCCCTCTCGCCCCCGCCGGACTCGATCCAGTCTGGTGCTATGGTTCCCTGGACCAGGTACTTCGCATCGCATCCTTGCTGTTCCTCTTCGAATACCCTGATGAACTGCTCTCCGATGACCTTTCTTTTCTCCTCCGGGTCGGTGACCCCTTCCAGATTCTGGAAGAACCTCTGTGAGGCATCTACGACCTTTAGTTCGATGCCCATCTCGGAGAACATTGCTGAGACCTCTTCCGACTCCCCCTTCCTCATAAGCCCGGTATCGACGTAGACGCAGTGAAGCAGACTTCCTACTGCCTTGTGGGCGAGTACAGCCGCCACGGAGCTATCTATTCCGCCTGAGCATGCGATGATCGCGGTGTCATCAATCTGGGACACGAGAGCCTCGATAGCCTCATCGACCAGGATCTGGGTCTGCATTATCTTTCACCCTTGGATCGATTGATCGTCTTGAATTACCTTCTGAGTCATCTCGGACCTGAATCCCGAATAGGATGATGCTAGTGACTCGTCATTTGTGGCGAGTATCTGGACTGCTAGGGCCCCGGCATTGTCACCCCTGTCCACCCCGACTGTAGCGACGGGCATCCCCGGTGGCATCTGGACGATGGACAAGAGGGAGTCCAACGGGACCTTGCCCCCTACTGGAACACCGATGACTGGCTTGTTCGTCATGGAAGCTATCACTCCGGGGAGGGCTGCAGCCACACCGGCCATCCCGATGAAGACCTTGCAGCCACCTTCCTCTGCAGCATCAACAATCCCCTCTAGGTACTTTGGCGCGCGATGTGCTGATGCGACCCGGATTTCGTAAGATACATCGAACTTGTCAAGCACGCTCCGGCACTTTTCGGCTATTGGCATATCGGACTTTGAGCCAAGAATCACACAGATGTCCATGCCTCTACGGCAGGTGGGCGGTTCAAATGCCTGCCGTTGTACGGTCCTATTCCTCCTCCGAGGAAATGATGAGCGAGCTCGGCCATTCTCTGCCCACAATGGCTAAGGGATCCGCCAGTAATCCGGATAGTTCCGAACCCCCTGGCGAGGAGTCATGGAAAGGATCCTGTATGAAGCCTGATTTGTGAACGAAGGACAATGATAGGAAGTCATGTCCGGATCTGGAGTAGCCCGAGATTACGGCTCTCCCGTCTGGCAAGTCCGCGCTTGCAAGCCTCTTTCGCGACCATGATGCGGAAGAAACTTCCCATGGAGGGTTGAGTTGTCCTGACCAGTCTTCTGACTCGATAGGTAGCAAGAATCTAGCAGGTGGAGTCAGCATGGCAGATTGGACGAGTTGGACGGTTCGTAAGTAGGCAACCCAGTACATCGCATATGAGAGCCAGCCGATCCTTGGATCTATGGTGAGGTGCAAGGGGAAAAGGGCAGATGCCAGAGCCAGTGAGAGCCAATCCACGGGCAATGAGAGGATGGAGTCGTCGGACGAAGGTTGTGCGTTCCTTGCGAATAAAAGAGGGAGGAATACCAAACCCCAAGAGATTGAGAAGAAGAACATGGAAGTAATCTGGTCGTCGGGAGTCCTCCCTGGAAGCAATAGTGGGATGGCGGTAAGCAATAGGAATAGGGGGGCCCATGCCAATGGTCGTAGAAGGGGCCAAACCAATGGTCTCAGCCTCTGGCGGCACCATCCGAAGTTGCCGACCCTAGGTGTTGTGCTTACCCATGGGAGCGGAGGGGAGAGTTCTCCGGCCCTGAAGTCGGGAGGAGTCTCGTCGGGTTTCTTCCACCACCCCGGTTCACCGAGCAGGAAGTGCTGGTCCGAGTTCGCCTGCATACCCCTCGGAGTCGGCTTTTGTGTATAATCCGCTAGTCCTCGGAGTCAGTTATTGGGTGCCTGAGGATGAGTTTCCTAGCCGCCCACACCTCGTCGACCCTCTTCACCGGAGTCGTGTGGGGTGCTGATGTGACGGTCTCCGGATCCTCGGAGAGGACCGCGTGGAAGTCATCAGCAAACTTGTCCAAGACCTCCTTGGATTCGGTCTCAGTTGGCTCTATCATTAGGCACTCGGGGACGATTTGTGGGAAGTACAGGGTGGGCGACATGTATCCATAGTCCAGGAGTCGCTTGGCGACGTCCTTGCCTGTAACTCCGTTCACCTCCTTGATTGGACTCATTGAGAGGGTGAACTCATGCATCACTAGATCGGCTTCGGCGCCTTCGGAAGGCATGCAGTGAATCTTTGCTGCGACATCAGGACCAGGGTTCATGATCCTGTTCCTCAGGTAATTGGAATTCAGGACGGCGAACTCGCTCATCCTCTCGAGTTCGCGACCATACCTCCTGTAGAATGCCCATGCCCTAACTACCGCTCCGGCGTTGCCGTTCCACTGCTGCACCTTGCCAATGCTGCTCTCCCCGACATCCTCCCAGAAGTACCAGTAGCCGTCTCCGACCCCAGTTGGATCGCCTTCGACTGCCTCCCTACGAGAAGCCACGGGAGTGGGGAGGAAGTGCGCGAGGTGTTCCCTGACCCCTATTGGCCCGCTTCCAGGCCCCCCTCCCCCATGAGGTTGGCTGAACGTCTTGTGCAGGTTGTAGTGAACGGCATCGAAGCCCATCCTACCTGGGTCTGTCTTTCCGATTATGGCATTGAAGTTGGCACCATCGTAGTACATCTGTCCCCCAGCTTCATGTACAATCCTAGATGCCTCCGTAATATTTGTCTCGAACAGCCCCAAGGTGGATGGGTTGGTGATCATCATGGCTGCTGTATCGGGTCCGACGGCTGCCTCCAGTGCCTCTATGTCGAGCCTTCCATCCGAAGCACTCGGTATCTCCACAATCTGGTATCCGCACATTGATGCAGAGGCGGGATTAGTCCCGTGGGCCGAGTCTGGAACGATCACCTTGTCCCTGTGGCCTTCCCCATTCGACTTGTGGTACTCCTGGATGCATCGAATCGCTGTGAACTCGCCCTGTGCCCCGGCTACCGGTTGTAGGGTGACTGCATCCATTCCAGAGCATATTTCTAGCATCTCCTGCATCTCGAAGTATATCGATAGTAGGCCTTGGACCTGGGAGTCTTCCTGAAGGGGGTGGATTCGGTCCATACCTGGCATCTGTACGATCCTCTCATTCACCCGGGGATTGTGCTTCATCGTGCAGGAGCCCAGGGGGTAGAATCCGGTGTCGATCCCGAAAGTCTTCTGAGATAGGCCGGTGTAATGGCGAACCAATTCCGGTTCGCTTGCTCTCGGCCATTTGGGGAGTCTCTTCCTACGCAGACCTTCTGGGATCGGATCGATTTCTGAGCTGATTGGTTCTGGTTGTGACCAGCCAGTACCTGGTGCGCCTTGGAAATCGAAGACTGTGCTCATTCCGGCCCCCCATCTATCCAGTTTTCAATGGCATTCGACAACGAGGAGATGTCGGACTCAGTTGTCCCCTCGTCACATCCTATTAGGATGCAGTCTGACATCTCTGGCCACCAATTTCCCAG
>CAYFGC010000086.1:0-5604 GCA_964342625.1 uncultured Candidatus Poseidoniales archaeon
GTTCAACGTGATCGAGATAGTCGACTTCCAAGCCGAAGAGTCCAACGTGTGGAATCTGTTCATGCTACCACTAGGTGCAGCACTCTTCCTAATCACCATGATAGCAGAGGTGGAAAGAATCCCCTTCGACATGCCCGAGGCAGAGGCCGAGCTGGTTGAGGGATGGTGGACCGAGTACGGGGGGATGAGATGGGGCCTAATGTTCGCTGCCGAGTACCAACGCTGCTACGCGGCCTGCCTACTTTTCGCCCTGTTCTTCCTCGGAGGTTGGGAGGCGCCATTCCAGGGCACAATGGAATCGCTACCAGTCGTTGGGGGAGGACTCGAGCTCCTCCTGTCTATCATCCCAGGAATAGCATGGGTCCTGATCAAGGCATGGGCCCTGTTCGCAGTTTTCGTCTGGATAAGGGCATCACTGCACAGGGTTAGGACCGACCAGATACTCGAGTTCGGATGGCAGTGGCTTCTACCACTGTCAATCGTGAACCTGGCGATTGCGATTTTCCTGAGGGTTTGGGTATGGGACGGAAGCTGGGGGATCGTGGCACCGATTGTGATGATCCTCTCGGGAGTGCTCGGACTAGTGATCCTAGTCGTCGACGAGGACAAGGAGGCCCTAGAGAGCATGAGGCGGCCATACAGCACATACGCAGTCACAAAGGCATACCCAGGTAGGCACCCAGACTCCAAGCTCGAAGACCTCCAGAGGCAGTACACCTCATATTCCGCGGTGAAGGCAGCATCCTCGGTCAGCCTATCGGACACGGAGGCGGGGACATGAGCTACCACCCGCACGGTACACCGAGTTTCCGTAACCTGGTCGTCAGACCCATGTGGGTCACCCTGAAGACCGCTCTACGCACAGTCCCTTTCCTCGGCAAGCTCAAGTTCCTCAAGAGCGGATACCACGCTCAACCCGCTGACATGCTAGACCCCGAGACATCCAGGAGGGTAGGGGATTCCCACCCCAGCTCGGATCAGAAGTTCTCCGCAGACAGAGAGACCAGCCAGCTGATGCCCTTCGTGGAGAGGCCAGTCACGGTGATGTACCCATACGAGAGGCTGGACGACCTCGAGCCATGGCTTTTCGTCCCGGGCAATTACAACGGCAGGATAGGGGTGATCTGGGAGACCTGCACCGCATGCAAGCAATGCGTCAGGGCATGCCCCAACGACTGCCTACACATGACCTCTGAGGTCAGGGTCAACGTCCTGGACACCTCAGAGGAGGGGGACGAGTGGCATGGATTCGGAAGCGAGGTAGAGGTCGGCGGACTGGCTGCCATGCCAAGGGAAGACTTCCACGAGATAGAGGAGCAGCACGACTTGGTCAAGGACCACACATCGGCCCCACAGCAGTACGAGTTCGCAGAGGTAATCGACATCACAGGGGACACAGCGACCGTGAACTGGATGGACGGCTCGGGCCAGCAAGACGTGGCCCTGAGCTCAATCAAGCCCGCCGAGGAGGACATAGTCTCTGGTAGGATAGACCTGGGTAGGTGTATGTTCTGCGGCCTCTGCATGGAGGCATGCCCATTCGAGTCTTTCTTCATGACAAACGAGTACGACGGCATGTCTGGCTTCACGAGGGAAGACCTCTGGATGGACGCTGACAGGACCAGGGTCCTCCCCTCGGTCCACAAGGAGAGGGTGGACATGGAACTCGCCAAGCGAGCCAAGAAGGAGAAGGCCAAGCGGGAAAGGAAGGCCGCAAAGGCGGAGGCTTGACCATGGTGGACTTCGAGGCGGTGATCTTCGTCATCGTCTCAGGCGCTGCCATATTGGGGGCCGTCGGATGCGTTTTCTCCGCTAGGGTCGCCCATTCCCTCCTATGGCTGATGTTCACCTTCTTCGCCGTCGCCGGTGCGTTCCTGATGGCAAGCGCTGAGATGCTCGCAGCTATCCAGATCCTTGTCTACCTGGGCTCGGTTATGCTGGTGGTCCAATTCGGAGTGATGCTGACGCGAAGGAGAATCCAGGACGTCGAGTCCCTCCCCACCCTCAATGCGATCTCAGCCGTCTCCGGCGTGGGCGTCTTCGCATTCATCCTGGTGCTACTGAGGGAGACGATGGAACACTCGATGTGGGACTCGGGGACATCCGCGGCACCTACAACACTAGCATTCGCAGACGCCATTTTCAACGACTGGACGATGGCCACGATAATCCTCGGCTCGTTGCTTGCAATGGCGATGATAGGCGCCTCCTACCTGGTCAGGGACGAGAGGCTAGTCAACCTACTCTGGGACATGGGGGCAGAGGAATGATCGACCCAAGCTGGATAGCAGCCCTCGGGGTGATACTATTCGGAATCGGACTCCTAGGGACGTTCTTCCACAAGAACGGAATCGTCGTCCTGATGTGCATAGAGCTAATGCTTAACGCCGCCAACCTGAACTTCGTCGCAGCAGCGACCCACTATGGCGATGTCAACGGATGGGTCTTCACCGCCATAGCCATAGCCATCGCAGCAGCCGAGGTCGCTATCGGGCTCGCTATCCTACTCTCCCTGTACAGCACACAGGGAACGATCTCCCTCGATGCAGCGAGGGAGCTCAGCAACTAGGTGGTACAATGGGCGATTCAGGAAACGAGTACAGGCTGCTGATGCCACTTATCCCAGCCCTCCTGGTCGTACCGATTTTGGCGATAGCAGGGGTGGAATCGGTAGACGCCGCATTCCTCATCGTCCTCGCTCCGTTCATCGCATTCCCGGTCATCCTGATCTCAGGCCAGCTGTACAACGGAAAGCCAACTTGGAAGGAGACTCTGAAGGAGGGAGGGGTGATAGGACTCTCATCTCTACTGGTGTCACTGTCGACCGCCGTTTGGATCCTGCTGGACTACGTCCGGGGTGCTCGCGAGATCTCCGAAGACGCCGGGGGGAGGGTCGCCGCCTCTTGGATCGACTGGATATCGTTCGACGTGCTGCACTCCGACTACACCATGAGCTCTGAGAGGATAATCGGCGTTGGCGTCTGGGTCGACTCTGTGACCCTGATGCTCCTATTCGTAGCGACCTTCCTGTGCTTCCTGATATGCTGGTTCAGCCTCGGATACATGAACACGGACCCGATCAACGAGGACCGAAACCACCGATTCTACGCCGAGTTCGTCCTCTTCGCAATGGGGATGTTCGGTATGGTGCTGGCTGACAACTTCCTCTGGCTGTTCATCTTCTGGGAGATCATGGGGCTATGCTCCTACCTGCTGATAGGCTTCTACTTCTGGAAGGAGAGCGCGGCCTACGCGGCGAAGAAGGCGTTCCTCACCACTCGTGTTGGCGACGTGTTCCTGATGGTCGGGCTGCTCATCCTCTACGACATCTACGGCTCCCTCGAGTTCTCGGTGATATTCGCAGACCCGTCGATCAACGGAACGGTGGACTCGGACAAGCTTTTCTGGGCCCTGCTGATGCTATTCATCGGAGCAGTGGGCAAGTCGGCCCAGTTCCCCCTCCACGTATGGCTTCCTGATGCCATGGAGGGGCCGACTCCCGTATCGGCACTCATCCACGCTGCCACGATGGTCAATGCCGGACTGTACCTCGTCGCCAGGATGGTCCCATTCGTGGACGTCGGGCACCATGGCGTCGCCGGGCTGGACGAACTGGCTCTGATAGTGGCCTACGTGGGCGGGATTACTGCATTCATGGCAGCGGCAATCGCCTTCGTCCAGAACGACATCAAGAAGGTCCTGGCATACTCCACCATGAGCCAACTGGCATACATCTTCACCGGCCTCGGCGTATCCCTCTGGTTCTACAACCACGGCAAGACGGATGCCGCGACCCTCGTCTTCGGCGGCTCCATGTTCCACCTCTTCAACCACGCAATGGCCAAGGGCATGCTCTTCATGGCCAGCGGCTCGGTCATCCACGAGGTCCATCACGCCCACGACCACATGCACGAGGGGGGTGATCACGACCACCACGACTTCGATCCCCAGGACATGCGCAACATGGGAGGGCTGGCATCCAAGATGCCTGTCACCTCGGCTGCCATGATGATCGGCTCGATGTCGATAATCGGCATCCCGCTGATAGGTGGGTTCTGGTCTAAGGAGGCTATCGTGGCAAAGACGTGGAAGGCCTCGCTGGACTACGAGCCACTGATGTTCGGACCAGCCGTACTGGTCCTCCTCACAGCGGGAATGACGGGCTTCTACATGTCCAGGATGTGGTTCATGACCTTCGCGGGGGAGCCCAAGCACGAGGTGGTCGATCACGTGCACGAGTCAACTCCTTGGATCAAGGAGCCCCTAGTGATACTCTCGATAATCAGTGCCCTGGGTGGCTTCGGCCTGTCTGTCTTCGGAATCGTGAAGTGGCTTGCAAAGCCATACAGCTACGACTTGGGAATCAACAAGGACTCGTTCCTCGACCAGGTGGTTTACGAGTTGGAGCACGCCTTCCTGCCGGAGGACCCGAACCTCAGGATAGTTGGGTGGACCACGATATTCCTCTCATTGGTGATAGGGCCGATCTTCGCCGCTAGGGTCCACGGCGGCTCGCTGCGGGAGGGGCAGTCCTCGGGTCCGCTTGTCTCGTGGCTGGTCTGGCTCTCAGGGAAGTTCGGCTCCCAGGACGTGTCTGACATGTCCAAGTCCAGCCTGGCCGAGGCCCTCCAGAACCGACTCTACTTCGACCACTACTACGAGCTGGCCCTATCGAAGACGGTCCTGCCCTTCTCCGCCTTCGCCGCCTGGTTCGACAGGACGGTGATCGACGGCATCATCAAGAAGGTAGAGTCCAACTCAGTCCTCGGATCGGTGCAGATTCGCAGGGTCACCACAGGGAGGGCAAGCGACTACATCCTGATGGTGGCAGTGGGGGCACTATCGATATTCGCTCTTGCATTGGGGGTTAGCGGATGATACTGAGCATCCTCTCACTCTTGCCGATAGCGGTCGGACTCTTGCTGATGGCACTGCCTCACATTCTTCCAGAAGGACTCTCCTCGCAGGTCTCCTCGATAACTAGGAACATCTGCATGGGGGTCGCGCTGGCTCTGCTGGCGATCTCCACGTGGGCGGCGGCGACATCCCTCAGCGACATCGATTGGATGAACATAGACTTCGGAGGCTACGAGCTCGAGAACACCCCGTTCGAGATAATCCCGCAGATAGGTGTCTCATGGCACGTCGGCGCGGATGCCCTCTCGCTGCCGATGATATGGCTCACGGCCCTGGTGGTCCCCCTCTCCATGCTCGTCGAGTGGGACGCCAAGAAGGGGCATTACTTCCACCCGCTCCTCCTTGTAATGGAAGGCGCCATGATAGGCGTGTTCGTCGCTCTCGACCTTTTCGTATTCTACGTGTTCTGGGAGATGACCCTGATTCCCATGTTCTTCCTCATCCTGGTATGGGGAGGGGAGGACAGGCGCTATGCTGCGATGAAGTTCTTCATCTACACTTTCACAGCCAGCGTCGTCATGCTAATCGGAATCCTGGTGATGTACTTCAACACTGGAGCATCGATCTCGGATAGGTCGTTCGACATGATCGCCATGCTCGATAGCGGAGGGCAGATGAGCGAGGGGCTCCGTCACCTGGTCTGGTTCCTCCTCCTCATAGGGTTCGCCACCAAGATGCCAAGCGTCC
>CAYFGC010000087.1:0-5603 GCA_964342625.1 uncultured Candidatus Poseidoniales archaeon
CTGCAGACGTCGCATAGCCTGGTATTGCGCCGGATTTGAAATCCGGTGTCCTAGTGACTCGGGAGTTCAAATCTCTCCGTCTGCGCCAAAAAAGACCCCCATGGGAGAATCTAGAACTGCGATGCTGCGGATACGTATGCGCAGTGGTGGCAGAACTCGCCCGCTTTGGGGGGCTCGGATAGGTCCAGGCACTCCTTCGCCCCTCTGACCAATCCGTCCACCCATTCCAAGTCTATCCTCTCGCCCTCGATCACAGTTCTGGGGTCGGCGGTGTCGACCTCGATCACCAAAGCCGGCTTCAGTGGTATCCCCCGGGGGCTTTCAGCAGAACCTTCCCGAAGCAGCGAGGAATCCCCTACGTTCCCATTCTCGTATACGAAGAAACCGCGGGTGGAAACCGGATGCCCCAACTCCCTAAGGAGCCACTGGTAGATCGCCATCTGACGGACGTACGATCCCTTGTATATGTCCTCGAGGAACAGTTCTGCAGTCAGGTCGGCCTTCGTTGCCGTAGACTTGTAGTCGACAACGAACCACTCCTCAGCGTCTTCTTCCTTAGACATCCAGATGTCATCCACTGCTCCGAAAACCTGCAACCCATGCCTCTCCACCCTTACTCCCTTGAAGTTCTCCCTCCACTCGTCCATCATGTCGTGGGCTAGCGGGACCATGTGGTCCAGTCCGTTCTCTGACATGTACGGGTGCGGGGTCCCCTCCTCCCTGTGAACATCGAACTCCCTCTTCAGCAGAGTGTCCACGAGCGTGTTCAGGAGGAAGGATGGGATTCCCGGGGTATCCACTCCCTTGACCCGGTCAAGCCAGAAGCATCTTGGACATGCGTGGAACTTCTCCAGCCTGGAACGGCTGATTGGGAAAGGGTCTGGCGCCTCTGCCGTCCCGTACTTCGACCTCTGGGTCGAGCGCTCCTTCCACTTCCTCCTTTCCTTGGTGACCACGTGGAGCGGTGTTGGAAGTGTGCTTTGAATGTGCGCAGCCCTACTCGTTCGGAATCGCAGCAGCCCCTCTGACCGTGAGTTGGTCGTCGTGGTACTGCATTGTGGCTGGGGTGGTAATTACCGCCTCTCCATCCACCCCTATCATTAGAGGAGAATTAGGAGAAGTTGAGAATTCGAACCTCTTGGCATTCTGCATCGTTATTCCCCACTTCCCAACGTGTTTTCCCTTCTTTACTGGGCCCATCAACATCAGCATCTGTAACTTCGACATACCCCATGCCATAACCAAAGAGCAGTGGCCTTGGGTAGGCCTGGCTCCTGGAGCTACCTTGTAGCCACCACCAAAGGTTTGGCATTGACTCATGCAAAATAGGCCCGAGAGGTCTACTTCGATTGGCTCTCCTCCATCGATTCTGAGTTTTCCTTTCTGCTTCTTCCAAGATATAATTGCCTTAATGCCGAGCAGGTCGTACTTCCTAGGGCCTCTAATCCTCTTGAATTGACCCTCATCTTTCATTCGGTTGATTACTGACGTAACTCCGCCATCGCATTCAAGGAAGCTCCAGCGAACTAGATTCCCAGGGGTCTCAGGATTTCCATTACATTCACGAGGAATAGGGGCCGCCTTGGAGGGATGATCGGGAGCAGGTGGCCCCTCTATCCTGAGGGAACCGACTCTGCGATTGGTTCCACTGACTAGAATATCAATCGCACCTTGCAAGCCTGGAAATTTGTTTCCCTTTGGGACGGGAATGCCATGTGCTCTTGCGTAGTCGTTGCCGGTCCCCATGGGAAGTATGCCCATGACCTTGTCCGAGCCACGTAGGCCCGAAGCAACCTCGTGAACGGTGCCATCTCCACCTACGGCTACGACTATTTCGTGGTCTGCGTTAATCAGACTCTCTGCGATGTCCATAGCGTGCCCCGGGCCCTCCGTTTGGCGGAGGTCGATGTCGAAGCCAGCCTCCTTGAGAGCTGGCTCGAACTTGTCCCACTGGCGGATGGAGAGGCCATCGCGGGCATTGGGATTGAGTATGCAGGCTATGCGTGTCACGCACCACGAGAGGCCCCCTCCGACTTCAATACTGCCGAAGCGAGGAATCATGAGTGGGCGCCATGACCGGGCATCAGATGCCTGAGGGGGAGTCTCACATGCGGAGGGCGATAGAGCTGGCCGAGAGGGGCCGCCACCGAGTGATGCCCAACCCACTAGTGGGGTGCGTCCTGGTCAAGGACGGAGAGGTGGTGGCAGAGGGATGGCACGACCACATCGGGGGCCTCCATGCGGAGCAGATGGCGATAGCGGATGCAGAGGCCAAGGGAGTCCCGACCCAGGGGACCACCGCCTACGTGACGCTTGAGCCCTGCAACCACTTCGGAAGGACCCCACCCTGCACCGAATCCCTGCTCTGGGCTGGGGTCGAGAGAGTAGTGATTGGCGCTTTGGACCCTAACCCGACCGTGAGGGGCGATGGGGCGGTCGCCCTCCATGAGGGGGGCGTCGAAGTCGAGTCGGGTTTGCTGGAGAGCGAGTGCGAGGAGCAGATGAGGCCATTCATGCACTGGTGCCGGGAGATGAGGCCGATGGTTATCCTGAAGGCATCCACCGACTCCAAGGGTAGGATCGACGGCGACCCTTCGAAACCAGCCAGTCGCTTCAGCTCGAAGGAGTCCTTGGAACTCGCACAAGGAATCAGAGGAGACTCAATGGCAATACTCGTAGGGGTTGGCACGATCATCAGGGACGACCCATCGCTGACGGTCAGGGGTCCAGAAATAACCCCCAGGGAGCAGCCTACCAGAGTAGTGATCGACCCACGGAACAGGGTCCCAACGGATTGCAGGGTGATGACCGACGGAGAGGCACCCACCCTGCTCGTCCAGTCATCCGAGTTCGAAGCCGCAGACGACCACACACACGTCGAAAGGGTGGTGATACCAGAGGACGATATCCCGATCCAGAGGATCCTCGACATGCTGGGTGACAGAGGGGTCCAATCGCTTCTCGTGGAAGGCGGCCTCGATACATGGTCGAGGTTCCTGGGCAGCGGCTTGGTCGACATCGTCAGGACCTCGGTATCGCCCATCGAGTTGCCATACGAGGACGCGAAATGCTTCGATTTGGCATCACTGGAGAAACTCGGGTTCGAACCCGTCTCAAGGAACCTCTGCGGTGGCGACGAGGTCACTATATGGGAGACTGGCAAAGACCCGGCCAAGAACTAGCGAACGGCGAACTTAATAGCACGATATTTCCCCAATGTGGTATGAGCAATACCAGTGCAAGCAAGACAAGAAGCCTGACGATGACCCTGTTGATGGTCCTGATGGCAATATCACCCATGGCCTCGGTAGAGGCGGACCACAACCAGAATTGGTTCGGTGACTACGAATTACACGTGGATGGGACGTTATACGAGGAGGTGGAGGTTCCATGGCCAAGCGACGTGGACATCCTATCGTGCACCCAGCACTCCTGGGACGATAGGTGGAGCTGCGAGATCGACCTAGACGGCGACGGGAATTTCAACTACCCCGACTACAACCAAGACATGGATTACTGCGATGACTCGACTGGGTCTTGGGTCTGCGTATACGACTACACTAAGCCACTGATGGACGAGGGCAACTACAGCCTGGAGTACTACGTTTCGGGGCTGGATCCGGATACCAATTACACAGCCTACCTCAACGTGTTCGTGAACGACTTCAGTGACCCCTTCGACTTTCACACCTACACCAGCGAGGTCTTCGAATCTGATAGCAACGGCGAAATCAGCATCGAAATCGACGAGATGTACTGGGACGTTACCAACTCGACCTGCGATGGCAACTCCCAAATCAGACTCAACTGGGTGGATAACGGCACTGAGGCCCTCCAGAGCCAGGACTACTTCGCAGGCTGGTGCGAAGGGGAGTTCCACGTAACGACGGAACTCGACGGAGAGGAGTGGGAGAGCGATCCCAACTACGCGGACAACATCATCGACTGTGAGATGTACGGTGCCAACTGGTACTGCAGCGCGGACAATCACGACAACGACGGCGAGGCCGACCGCTTCATGCTGAGGTTCGACATGGACCAATGCGAGGAGGATGCCAGCGGCGAATGGACCTGCATCCAATATACGACGAACCCGCTGGTATGGCCAGGTGACCACACCTTAGAGTGGATAGCTTCCGGGCTTCCGGACTTCAGCTGGAAGATGCAGACGCAAGTCTGGGATTCAGATGCGGAAGACTGGATAGAAGAGGAGACATACTTCAACGGAACATCGGCATCGATGGATTCTGAAGTCTCGACGGACGAGTTCACTTGCAGCCTACATTCCAACTACCACCTTTACGAGGGAGAGTGGGATGCCAGCGGCTCATGGAGCGAATTCGGCCTTTTCGAAGACTATCACGCTGACTGGCAAGGACCTTGCGATGAGTCTGACTCCCCCATCTCACTGTGGATGGACGGCGAGGAGCACGAGGATACGCCAAGATACATGGAGTTCGACGAGTGCGTCGAGGACGGCTTCGACCACGAGTGCTGGAAGGACGAATGGGACTACGACGGCGACGGCGAGCCCGAATTCACATACACGCACATGCAAGACTGCGAGGAGGACGCCTCGACCGGGACCTGGACCTGCATAGAAGGCTACGACGAGCCCCTTGTCTTCCCAGGTGACCACGACTTCGAGCTCCAGATCGAGGAGATAGAGGACGGCTGGAGCTACATCATCACCGGATACATGAACCAGCACCAGCAAGGCATCGGTTACTCGAACGAGCAATTTGGGATCTGGTTCAACGGAACGTCAGCGGGCGACCACACCGAGACATGGGACATGGAGACCTTCGAGTCGACCTGCAACCTCAACATGTACGGAAACGTAAGATCGGGGACTTGGGACTCCGACGGGAACTGGATCGACAACTACACCTACAACGAGAATGACAACTTCAACTACCGAGGACCCTGCGTGGCCCCTGAGGTATTCACGCTGGTCGTGGACGGCGAGGAGTACGAGGTAGAGTACTACGAGCAATACTTCGACCACTGCGAGGAGGACGGCTTCAGCTGGAGATGCTGGAACGACGACTGGGACAACGACGGCGACGGCGAGCCCGACTGGACCAACCATCAGAACGACTGCGAGGAGGACAGCTCGACAGGAGAATGGGCCTGCATCAACGAGTGGAACTACGATGCGCCGGAGATCGATGAGGGCAACCACACGATGGAGCTGACCATAGACGTGGAGGAGAACACGTCGTACGGACTCGAGGTGGGCGTCAACATCTGCCAGAACAAGGCAGGGTGCGACAATGAGAACCTGGTGTACGAGTTCAACTCGACCTCGGACAGCGAGACCATCACGTTCTACGTCGAGACTGACAACTACACCTGTGACCTGGACCTCAACATCCAGAGGTACAACATCGAATGGTACGACAACGGCAACACGAACAACAACAACCACATCTACGAGTACTTCAGGTTCAACGGACCGTGCGAGGAGCCCCCATCGCCATTCACGCTAACTGCGGATGGAGTGGAGTGGGAGCCCATCATGAACTACCACACCTACGACTACTGCGAGGAGTCCGACGGAGACAGCTGGAACGACTATGACTGCTGGAACGACGACTGGG
>CAYFGC010000088.1:0-5438 GCA_964342625.1 uncultured Candidatus Poseidoniales archaeon
CAAATCCTGTCGTGCCCACCAAAATTCATCATTTTCTGTGTTTCTCTGTGATAAGAAGCATCATGAAGGGACTGCCTTTCCCTGTCCTCAAATGCCTGTCCTTAGCGGCGCCTCCGGTGCTGGGATCGCTGAGAAACTAGCGCCAATCCTTGACATGGAGCACGTGGGACTAGAGAGTAGGAGATTCCCAGACGGAGAAGCATACGTCAGAATCCCTCCCGAATCAATAGAATCTGTCAGATCAGAGGCAGTTATTCTGGTTTCCAATACTTTCCCCGACTCGGGGATAATGCAGACTCTCTTACTTCTGGGGGCAATTCGAGATGTGCGGAAGGGGGATCTATCCAGCTTGAAGGGGGAGTGGTCTGGAGATACCGAAGACGTCGGCCCTGGTGTTTTCCTAGCGATTCCCTACTACGGATATGCTAGGCAAGACAAGAGATTCTCCGCAGGAGAGTCTGTTTCGGCGAAAACAGTGGCGGAAGTTGTTTCAAAATACTGCGATGGGATTGCAATTCTGGACCTGCATGCTCCAGAGGTTCTGGAAGGTATGGACGTGCCAATCGAGTTCGTTAGCTCGATGCCCGAGATAGCGGATAGTCTCCAGAACGGAGTCTCTCCCGACTTCATCCTCAGCCCTGACAAGGGCGCTATTTCTAGAGCGACGGAGGTAGCTGGTCTAATCGGATGCGAATTTTCCTATCTCGAAAAGACCAGGATTGATGCCCATACAATCGAGCATACCCCGAAGGACCTAGACGTCTCTGGCAAGGTCGTGGCGATTGTGGATGACATGATTAGCACGGGAGGGACGATTTGCAGGGCTAGTGACGCACTGAGGAGACAGGGTGCCACGGAGGTCCACGCAGCGTGTACACATGGCCTATTCACTGGGGGGGCTTTGTCCCGACTAGCAAATCACGTGGATGGAGTGTACACAACTGACTCCCTACCAAATCCTAGGGCTAGCGTATCCGCAGCACCCGCATTGGCTAGGGGTTTGAGTAGCCTCATGGAGAAAGTCTCCCATAACGGCTGACTGGAGGCAATACGCTGCGTTTATATCGGTCATGCCGTGCGGCGGCTTACTAACACGAGGAGATGTTCCAATGAGTGTACATATTGATTTCGAAACACCCCAAGACGTACAAGAGCAAGTTTACGAGATGGTCAAGAGCCTAGGCAAGGATGGCAAGGGCCGCCTGAAGAAGGGGGCCAATGAGGTCACCAAGTCTGCTGAGAGAGGCACTGCGCAGATGGTAGTAATGGCTGAGAATGTGAATCCAGGAGAGTTGCTTGCACATATCCCGATGATTTGCAAGGAGAAGGAAATTCCATTCATCTATGTTGAGGATCAAGCATACCTAGCGGAAGCCGCTGGAATGAGCACTGGTACCAGGACGGCCGCAATCGCGGTAATGCAGGTCGAGAAAGAGGGCATGGATCGATTCAACGAGGTAAAGTCGCACTTCGAGACCCTCTCGTCATGATTTGGAGGTTTGAGGGATGGCAACCGAAGCATGGCCCGCTGAAGTCGTTGAGATTGTGGGCAGAACAGGCCTAACAGGAGAGGCGATGCAGGTCAAGGTAAGGGTGCTAGACTCAGACAACCCGAGAGACGTTGGAAGAATCATCACAAGGAACGTACTAGGTCCTGTTCGAGGACCGGATCCTGTGACAGGAGAGGGTGGTGACATCCTAATGCTCAGAGACACGGGTCGGGAAGCGAGAAGGATAGGTTCCAGGTGATTATGATGCCAGAGCAGCGGATTTGCAGTTTCACAAACGAGGAGATAGAGCCCGGTACTGGCATGATGTTCGTCAAGAGGGATGGTTCAGTGTACTGGTTCAAGGACAGCAAGTCCAGAAAGAACATGCTCAAGCTGAAGAGGAACGCGAGGAGGCTCAAGTGGACTCGTCGCTACGAGAAGGGCGGAATCAAGTAATCTCGAGGATTACTCGTCTTTCGGCTCCCACCAGGAAGATTCTCCATTATTTCGAATCGGAGTGGGGCCATCAGACTCGTGTGGTTCCCCTCCCTGGTGCTTCCAACAGTAATCTGTCGATCTAAAGGTAAGGGATCGGCAACTGTCAAATTCGCACTTCTTGCTCCTCTTATTGTTCTCAAGGGTGACAGGGGATTTCGATTCACCAAATTCAGGTAATAAGGTAGTAGCTGTGGCCCCAGCGAAGAATGCATCCATTAAGCAGCAGAACACTTCGAGAAGTTGAACTACCATATTTTCTGGTTTCTAAGAGGAAAAATAAGTCTGCCTACGTCATTGGGCAGTTATCCTGTAGTCGACCCTTGCCCTGTCGTTCTCATCACTGGAGAAGAGGCCCCCCTGATCGGGTGGCTGGGCATCTCCGCAGTCTGTATTGTCGATTACTGTGACATAGGTTCCAGCGTCGACGTCTGCCTGCAAGCTCGCCCCATCTGAGTTTGGGTCACTCAAATCGACGAAATATACGAAGCTCTCGTCTTCCCCTTCTGCACACTGCTTGTACTTCTCGTAATTTATCTCAGTCATGGTGTAGAAATCTAGGTTTGGACCTTCTTCCTTGACAAACTCCATCCGAATGGTCGAAACTGATTCAACTGACCATGTGAGCTTGATATGTTGATCCTCGTTGACGAACGTGTTGTCATCGAAAAGTTCTCTCTCTGGGTTCACTGTGTCGTTTACGCTATCCATGCATCCGGGTAGTAACAGGCAAACCGACAATAGTAGCGAGATTCGCATTTTCATGCTATTCCGTCTTGGTACTAGGCTCATCAAGCATTTGCTCCGGTGACTTCGTTGAAATAGGGGGGGTGGTTCGGCCGGGACATGGGAGAAATGCAGACGACCTTCGTGATGATCAAACCTGACGGCGTTCAGAGAGGCTTGGTAGCAGATATAATCGGCAGATTCGAGACCAAGGGGCTACGACTAGTTGGCCTAAGGCAGTTGACTCCTCCTATGGAGTTGGCAGAGGCACACTATGAGGTTCACAACGAGCGCCCATTCTACGCAGGCCTAATCGAGTTCATCACATCTGGACCTGTTGTTGCAATGGCATGGACTGGGGTCGATGCAATCAGTGTTGCGCGCAACATAATCGGGCCAACAGACGGTCGCACTGCCTCTCCTGGGACTATCCGAGGGGACTTCGCGATGGACATCGGACACAATGTGATTCATGGGTCTGACGGGGAGGACACCGCCTCCTTCGAGTTGGGGCTTTGGTTCCCAGACGGACTGGTCGATTGGACCCGCGACGCAGAGACTCACATCTACGAGTAGTAAATCGATACTGAAGGGGAAGGAGCATGAGGTGGGTAGGATGTCAGAACGTAGACAACCCATCGTCGCTGTCCTAGGTCATGTTGACCATGGTAAGACCTCCTTGCTAGATCACGTAAGATCCCTAGGAGAGCAAGGGCGCTCCTCGGTGATGGACAGGGAGGCAGGGGGAATCACCCAGCATATCGGAGCAACCGAGGTTCCGTCGGAAATCCTGAATGATTTATGCGCACCGCTATTAGGAGGGAAGAAATTCGACTCCCCGGGTCTCCTCTTCATTGATACTCCTGGTCACCATTCTTTCTCCTCTCTACGTGCTCGAGGAGGCTCTCTAGCAGATATTGCAATTCTGATTGTTGATGTGATGGAGGGCTGTAGACCTCAAACCAGAGAGTCTCTGAGAATCCTGAAGCAATCGAAGACCCCCTTCGTTGTAGCTGGGAACAAGGTAGACAGGATACATGGATGGCAGTGCCAAGAAGGCAGGTCGATGGCCATCTCTATGAGGGATCAGACGAAGGAGGTGCAGGGACTATTCGATCAGAAGTACTGGGAACTCGTAGGACAGTTTGCCGAGGAAGGATTCAACCTAGAGAGGTATGAGAGAATCAAGGACTTCACCAAGGAGATTGCGATGGTTCCAGTTTCTGCTAGGGAAGGAGAGGGAATTCAGGACCTGCTAGCGGTTGTAATTGGCCTAGCAGAACGATACCTGTCTGATCAGTTGACGGATGTGGACGGTTCTGGAGAAGCGACCGTCTTGGAGATGAAGGAGGAGAGGGGGCTTGGAAAGACACTGGATCTTATCCTGCATAGGGGCTCAATCCGCAAGGGGGACGAGATAGTCCTAGTCGGCGATAGAGGAGGGGTTAGCACCCATGTGAAGGGGCTCTTCTCGCCAAGGGGGATGAGCGAAATGCGAGATGCAGGTGACAGATGGGATAACGCGGAGGCTGCTTACGCGGCTGCTGGGATCAAGATTAGCGCACCCTCCTTGGAGGGGGTCCTGGTGGGAACTACGCTTCGAGTGGTTTCATCCGACGAGGAGAGGGATGCTGCAATGGCAGCAGCGGACGAGGAGTCGAATCTCTCGATTGAGCTCGACGAAGAAGGCGTCTGTATCAAGTCTGACACTGTTGGAGGACTCGAGGCTCTGGCAAAGGAGCTCAGGGAGATAGATGTGCCAATTAGGGAGGCATCGATTGGTAAGGTCAGCCGGAGGGATGTCCGTAGTGCTGAGGCATCTACAGACCCCCTAAACCGATTGATCATGGCATTCAGCACAGAGATTCTTGAAGAGGCGGAGGAAGAGGTAGCAGCCTCCGAAGCAGGAGTCAAGCACATTGGATCTGACATTATCTACAGAATTCTGGAAGAGAGAGAAGAATGGGTGGAGGCCAGGAAATCGGAACTTGAAGAAGAGCGGAGGGAATTGGTCGTATACCCTGGCAGAATAATGCTCCTCCCTGATCATACATTCAGAATCTCGAAACCGGCTGTCGTTGGAGTAAGGGTTCTCGGAGGTAGAATACACATTGGACAGGGTCTTCTCAAAGATGGAGTCAAGGTTGGGCGAATAAAATCCATCAGGTCAGGTCAAGAGAGCCTAAAGGAGGCGAAGCAGGGTGCTGAGGTGGCAATTTCAGTCGATGGGGTTACCGTAGGAAGGCAGATTGACGAGGGAGACGTCCTCCTAGTTGACATTCCGGAATCACATGCCAGGAAACTAAGGAAGATGGAGATGACCACTATGGAGAAGGAAGTCTATGAGGAGTTGCTGGACATTCACAGGAAGGACGACCACTTCTGGGGCAGATAAGACAAGAGCATGGGGTGTGCAAAGGCACCTAACACTCAAGTAGTCATGGAATCGGCCTAGGAGACAAGAGGGTTCAGTGTGACGATTGCTCAGGGTGGTGGTTCTAGCTCGAAGGACCTCATTAGATCTGTCTCAGGGCATGCTAACAATCTCATGAGCGAGGTTGCGAAGGTCATTATCGGTAAGCCGGAAAACATCCGGAAGGTGGCAATTGGAATCCTGGCAAACGGGAACATCCTGATTGAAGACAATCCAGGCCTGGCAAAGACTCTGATGTCGAATACTTTCGCTGAAGCACTGGGTTGCAAGTTCAAGAGGGTCCAGTTCACTCC
>CAYFGC010000089.1:0-5062 GCA_964342625.1 uncultured Candidatus Poseidoniales archaeon
ATAGGGCCCTGATTTAACCGAAGCGGGTAGCCAGTTCCTCAAGGTTCAAGTGAGCACCTGTTTGGTTCATTCCGAGTTCGTATGACAGTGAACACCCCTCCCGAGGACGAAGGGCGTGGTCTGCGGGATCGTTTGGCGGACATTCCCCGTGACAGGTTGGTGGACGAAGTAGTATCCAGATGGGATGACATGATTCGGTTGGAGGGGGAGGTCGCCAACCTCAGGCGCAGAGTCAGGGAGGCGGAGTTGATCTCCCAGAGCGGGGGGGTCGACGGGGCGTTGGTCGGCGACCTTGAGGAGAGGTTGCGTATTGCAGGATCGAAGGTGCGGCAACTAGAGGGTGTTGTGCAGAACGAGAAGGCCCGCAGGGAAGGCGCGGAGGCCGAGGCTAGCAGGCTGGCCGAGCTTCAAGAAGAGAATGCAAGGCTCCTACGGAATGAGGAGGAGCTCCTGCTTCTGGTACTAGACATGGAAGCGCAAATCGATCGGCTTACAACGGATTCGTAACAAAACGAACGCGGGTTACTCTTCCGAGTCGTCGGTTCGGGCGGCGAGACCGAAAAGGCCTGAGATCACAGACTTGGCAACGTTCATTCCTCCTGATATCGCAGGTATGATCGGGTTAGAGTCCTCCGGGAGGTTTGCTTTCTCCCTGATGTCTGGAATGAAAGGCTCTATCTCCCTGTTGTCGAACCAAAGGGAGCCACACTTCAGGCACCCGTCCACCTCTATGGAACCCCCTTGGGTGGTCGTGACCGGCCCCTTCACCATCTCCCCCTGGCATGTGGGGCACCGATAGCCAGCGGGCTGTCCGTCGAAGACAGACTGCCGGAGATTCCTGAGGTTTGTCTGCCTCATGTTCGAATTCAGCCATCGGTCACTGGCCAGTATGCCCATGCAGGAACCGCAGTAGTGCATGCGCCCCTCAACGAGGTCTCCCTGTGCCCCCATTTGGGAGTTACAGCAGGGACAGACCGCCTCAGACACGATAGCCCACCACGGGGGTGTGGTATGAGTATGCCTGCGATATGTGCGTCATACGATGCCGCTAATCAAGTCAGAGAGAACCGCCTGAAGCTCGCTGGCATCATCGTACTCCTCCGTGATATTCCCTGTGATTATCCAATCGGCTCCTGCCTCGGCGGCCGCTCTTGCAGCGAGGGGGTCCCGGATGCCACCTCCGACGATGATCGGGATTTCGCATGACTTCCTTGCCGCCTTGATTAATGCTGGATTTACCGGATACTCTGCACCGCTCCCCGCCTCGAGGTAGAATAGGCTGAATCCGAGGAATTGCGCTGCCATTGCATATGCCTCTACTCGCTCTGTTTGGTCGGGCGCAATCAGGTCCGCCTTGCCGACCTGGCCAGCCATCCCCCCTGGCTCGCAAATCAGATAGCCCATAGAGACCGGTTCTATCCCTGCCTTCTTGACGAACGGGGCGCCTTTGACCTGCTCCCCTATCAGGAAGCGCTGGTCCATCGAGTTCATGAGCATCATGAACGTGATTCCGTCTGCTGCCGGGGACAGCGCTGCAGCTCCTTGGGGGAACAGTACGACGGGTATCTGCCCAGATTTCCCGTCTATGTCGGAGTCTTGGCTTGCCGCCCACGTCACTAGTTCCAGAGCTTCCTTGATTGCGACGATGGTGGCATGCACGTTGTCCATGTCCGTGTCTGTGGAACCTCCCACCAGGATCATGCTGGATCCTGCATGGGCTGCGGCTAGGGCTCGGTTAGCGGCTATTTCGGGTGTCTGATCGGCTGGATCTATGACTATCGCATGCCTGGTTCCGGAGGTCCTGTCGCACATGTATTCGCCAACCACTCCCATGTTCTCACCTACTGTTCAACGGGGTGTATTATTGTATCAACAATGGTCTGAGCTAGTTGTATCCCCGATTGGACCTCTCCTGAGATGTAATCAGATGGGTTGTCCCCAGCCCATGTCATCTCCTGAAGGGAAATGGCATTGGGAACCGGTTTCTCCGTGGCCCACATCTCTGTTGTTCCGTCCGTTCTATCTCCAAAGACAGCACCCTCGGGTGTGTCCTCCGTCCTACAGACGAAACCATGCCATAGTATTGATTCCGGGCTGGTTTTTCTAAGGTCCATAATGTGGTCCGCTTGAATCGCCCCGCTCCCCATGGGCCCTCCACCTACGAACTTCACCTCTTTTTTCGAGGTCTCAGTGACCCTCGTTCTGAGGAGGAATGTGCATCCTCTTTTCGAAAGTTGAATTCCCATGGCTTTGAGGAGCCACGAGCCACGGACCGCGGTGGAAGATTGTGTAGGGGTCTGCGAGGACATCTCCGAGATCCAATGTTGAGGGCAAGGGGGCCAAGATGAGATTAGTCCAGGGACTTCGCCGATCAATCCAATCTCAGCCCTGTCTGTGATGATGGACACCTCCGCTTCGGGGGAAACATCGAGGATGTGGTGACCAACACATAGCGCTCTTAGGGAGTCGCCCAGAATAGCTATACTGGTCATGCGTGCACACCGATGAGAGTGGCCCGATCCTCATTCACAAGCGACAAGGCATGAACCGGGCATGCTGGGATACAATGCTCGCAGTGCGTGCATTTGGGCTCATCGACGATGGCTAGTAGTCCCTCTAGTACCAGCGCGTTCACAGGACACAAGGCGATGCAGGCTGCACAACCGAAGCAACGATCTTCGTCTACCACGAAGACTGTCGCATCCTGCCTAGGCATATTGTCGGGCAGAGACATTCACATCTCAAAGTTACCCCCGAACCCCTTGATTTCTATTGGAAGGTTATTTTTTCGACAAAAACAGAGTTTACTCTCTATTTTTTTGGTCGGTTTTAACAGCCATCTGAAGTTCTTCAGCTTACATACTATAATTGTTACATAGATCAAAACTTAACTTCGATTTCGATTCTATTACTGTCCACAAGAAACGAGGGGGTTGGGGTGTGGTTCATATCCTGCCTACCTTTGACCAATGGCAGTGGTACTGTACACTGCAGGATCTTCGTCAACTTACCCGAGCCATGCTCCGGATGGAATAAGGCTGCACTTCCTGGGTGGAGCACGTGAAGTGGGCAACGTCGGTTGCATAATCGAGGACAAATCAGGAACCAGGGTCCTGATCGACTATGGCCTGGCCCCAACAAAACCACCCAAATACCCCTCTGAAGCCCCTCCAGTCAAACACGCCATCATGACCCATGCACACATAGATCACATCGGCATGGCCCCGTGGCTTACGAACCATGGGACAACCCTGCACGGCACCGACCTCACCGCAGCAGTTTCGGAAATAATGTGGGCTGACACCTACAAGGTCTCGGACATCGAGGGGTATCCACTCGCATGGGACAAGAGAGACATGGAGGCCGCCCTAGACTCGTGGGTGCCCCACCAGTTCAACACGTGGTTCAAGGTCGGCGATTGGAAATGCCGCTTGCATCCTGCAGGGCACATCCCCGGAGCTGCGATGATTGAGATTCGGACACCAGAGGTAACGATACTTTGGAGTGGTGACATCGACACTAGAGACAGCCCCAACGCACCCAAGGCGATGCCAGTGGATTGCGACATCCTATGCCTCGAGGGGACATATGGGGGCAGGACCCACCCCAACAGGGCAGAGGAGGAGGAGCGCTTCGTAGCCCGAATCCTGGAAGTCGTCTCCCGTGGGGGCCTAGCTCTGGTTCCGGCCTTCGCTTCGGGGAGGGGCCAGGACATCCTCAGAATCCTACACAGAGAGGCCCCCGGCCTCGACGTCCACTACGATGGGATGGGCACCAGGGTCACCAGGGAATGGCTGGGGTGCCCAGAGTTCATCCAGGACTCCCGCGCGATGGAGGCTGCCTACCGATGGTCCAGGAGGGTCACCGGTAAGTCGGACAGGAAAAAGGCGCTAGGCGCTGACGTGATAGTCACGACAAGCGGAATGCTCGATGGGGGGCCGGCACTTTGGTACTTGAACAGGCTGAGGCACGACAGCTCGAATGCCATTCTGCTGACTGGCTACCAAGCCGAGGGCTCGGGGGGGAGGAGACTGCTGGAGCGCGGCTCCCTCCCAATTTTCGGAAAGCAGACCCGGATTCCACTCGAGATCGACAAGTTCGACCTCTCCAACCACGCCGATCACCCCTCCTTGTGCAAATTCGCCAGTGACTGCGACCCCTCTCACGTGGTAATTTTCCATGCCGACGAGGCAGCAGCCGAGGCACTCGCAGAAGACATTGGAGTGGAAATGGAGGTTCACATTCCCGCCAATGACGACTCTCTGGAGATTTCCATATCGTGATGGCGACCATGGAAATGTGGCTTTCTTCACGCATTATACATAAGCCGTAGTGTCCGTGGCACCATCAGGTGAGTGAGAACTCACCACTACAAAAGAAACAATGGTGAAAAAATGGAAGCATTAGACAAAATGTTTGGAGTAACGGAAGCAGGGAGCGACGTCGGCACTGAGATTAGAGCCGGTGGGGCGACGTTCCTGACAATGGCCTACATCCTCCTAGTGAACCCGTCAATGCTGTCTGCGACAGGCATACCCTTCGAGGATGCACTGTTCGCGACAGCGGTTGCCGCGTTCGTTGGTTGTATGGTCATGGCGTTCTGGGCGAATCTACCCTTCGCTCTAGCGCCAGGAATGGGCCTGAACGCCTACTTCGCGTTCACGGTCGCCGCGCCTTGGGCGATGGCAGTGCCCTGGGAGATCGCACTGGCTGCGATCCTAGTGCAGGGAGTGATCTTCCTGATCCTCTCACTACCCCAGGTAGGCGCGAGGACGGCGATGATCAACGCCATCCCCACTGATCTGAAGATAGCCACGGGCGCCGGTATCGGCATGTTCCTGGCCATCATCGGCCTGAGGGAGATGGGTTGGGTGCAAGGCGACAACGCCACGCTGGTCAATCTAGGTGAAACGGGCGCGATGGACCCCGCCTCATCGGGTGCATTCTGGGCCATGATCGGCCTGATCGCGATATCCGTGATGATGGCTCGCAAGGTACCTGGAGCAATCATCGGCGGTGTGTTGCTTGTGTCGGTCATAGGTTGGGTATTGGGCGTCAACGA
>CAYFGC010000090.1:0-4837 GCA_964342625.1 uncultured Candidatus Poseidoniales archaeon
CTTAGGACCTCTGCTTCCATTCTGGGTATGCCATCAGATATTGGGTGTATGAAATAGGGGTACTCTCCCTTCCAAATTATGGGGGCCCCTCTTAGTGAGTCTTGCAAAACCGCCAGCGGATCTGTTTGGGACATGTCCCCTTGGCCTCACACTAGGCCCTTCAAATGCTCGGAGCCTTGTACGACCTTGATGGTGCAAGGTGTGGGGAATTTGCAACTTGCCTTTCTCAACGCGTCCTTTGCCGCAAGATAACCTTCAGCCTCGGTCTTGATGGAAATAACGGTCTGACCCCTCTGGACTCTAGCTGCGGTACCCACGTTCTTGCCGAACGATAGGCGCATACCCTGTGAAACCCTGTCGGCACCAGCACCAGTAGCTTGCTTGTTTTCCCTCAAGATCTGATGAGGATAGGTGTGCATCCTGAGTGCGTAACCCATCGCCCCAACCTCTTCTCTGATTGTGGAGTTTGCCACTTGTCTCGCTGACTCTAGAGCCGAGTCCCTGATTTGGCACGCATTGTCAGATTGCAGCTCTATTGCTACTGGAAAACCACCCGTCTCTGACTTTTTCCTGTTGCCCATATGGTATCGCAGAATTCTGTTGTTCGGGACTCCGCCCGTGTACTCTCTCCTGGTGAATGATTGCCCCTTGATTTGCCTGTACATCTTTGCTGGTTTACGTGCCAATCAATCACCTCGTTGGCCGGCCACTGACCCTCCGTATTTAACGGTGAGGCAGCAGCATGCATCAGGAAACTGCTGACAACCGTTCGCTTTCCCTCTGCACTTCTGTCACTCCAATCACGATTAGAGCGAATCCGAGTATCATGGACGCGCCAATCTCCTCATCAAGAAGTAACCACCCTCCAAGAACTCCGAAGACCGGGACAAGAAAGACGTAAGAAGAGGCAGCTGTGGGGCCAATCAACTCAATCCCCTTTGCGAACAAAACGTATGACAGGACAGTGGATATTACGCCCAGATATGCAATTGTCAACCATTCTGCTGAGCTTGGCTCTGGAACCGCCGAACCCCAATTCTCAACGATAACCCAAGGAGAAAGCAAAGCCCAACCGGTTATAGAATACCAGACTACAATCTCTAGTGAGGAGTAGCCATTTTCCCATGACAGCATTATCTTAGTCAGATTGCTAGTAGCCGCCCAGGAAAGCGCAGCCAAGAGAATCATCAAATCCCCTATGACCCTATGCTCTATTGGGATCCCTGAGTTCGGACTCCAACCCACAACGACCACCACCCCGGAGATTCCAATCAGTAGCCCAACAGACATTCTTGCCGAGATTCTCTGTCCCAGCATGGGAACCGCCAGAAGGACAGTAAATACTGGGTTCATGGGAATGATCAGGGACGCATCCCCCGCCGCAGTCCAACTCATTCCATGCATGAATAACAATTGGTAGGCCATAGTTCCCAGAAGCCCCAGCCAAACTGAGAAAACCCAAGATTCACGATTAGGCGGAAGAAATCGAAACGAACGCTCGCCCCGGCTTGAAATCGACCATACAAAGAACACCGAAACCGCGCATGCGTATCTCAACCAAGCAGAAGTCGCAGGACTGAGTGTGGCAGGGTTATCCTCGTTCAATCCATAACTTAGAAATCTGCCTGCTGCCCAAGTAGAGCCCCATATTACTGCGACCAGAACTAGAAGCAAATGCGTACCCATGTTCCTTTTCCAATAATTCCCCAACACAATATCACATCTCTGCTAATTCAGGCGAAATCATTTCCAAGAAACCCGGATGCGTGACATCACAGATTTCATGTCCAGACAATCTTCCCCCAACTTTAGTAGCCAGAACCGCGGCAGTCATTGCCAGCCTGTGGTCATGTTCACAATCAATTTCTTCAGATGGTTCCATCGGATACTGTCCCCCAGGAATGGACAAACCATCGGTTCTTTCTTCCATCTCAATCCCAAATGAGGATAGCATTCTGATCGTTGAAGCTATTCTATTGGACTCCTTCCCCCTTGCATGCGCTGCTTCCACAATTTCTCCGCCTTTGCCCATTGCCATCAACGCCGCGAGAGGGGAAATCACATCACTAGTATCTCGTAGGCTAACCTTTCCAGGAGCCTCTGAGATTACCAATCCTAACGAAACTCCTACGGGGGACTCTTCGAATTTGCTGTAATCCAAGCTTTCCGTCCCGTGCAGTCTGTCGAAAAGAAGTGAGATTGGCAGCAGACTCGACTCCTCAGGTATTTCGATAACTTCTGGCGTTCCAACAACCCAGGGCGATAGGGAAACAACCTCTTCGTAGCCGCCAGTCCAACCACTAAGGCTACTATATTCAATCGTTAGATCCCTATACCAACGACTCACTGCTTTACCTTGGAGTGTTATTCTCACCTCTCCGGGAAATGCAGGAGATGCTAGTATGACTCCTGAAAGAGTCTGGCTTGAAAACGACTCATCTATGCTCGAATGACCTTTGCAAATCGGCCCAGAAACAGTGTATGGGAGGTGGTCAGCAGAGACCTCGCAACCTAGATCTCTTAGTGTTGAAGCCATAGGTGAAAGGTCTCTTTTCCTTAGGGATTGGTCGCCATCAATTTCTATCGAGCCATCCATGCACGCTGCAATAGCGGAGACGAAATTTGCTGTAGTAGCGGAGTTTCCGCAATTCAGGGGAGAAACAGGCAAATCAAGACCGCCCACCTTTCCCCGAATTACCCATCTTTGGTGTTCCCTTTCTATAGAGGCGCCCATTTTCTCCATGCACTCAGCCATAGACTCGATGTCCCTCCCAGGGGTTCCTTTGAAAACCAGATTTGTCCATGACTCAGATTGTGATGCAAGTGCAATACAGCGAATCATATGGCTCTTGGATGGTGGCAGAAACCATCGAACCCCCTCGGGTTTTTCGAGTGGGTGGATGTTTAGCACAAAACCGCATCAGAGTCATTCAGTTGAATGCTCCCCTCTGCCTTGCTCCCTGATCCAATCTCCGAAATCAGTCGCGCCATCCCAAGACTTTGCCCTCTCATCGATAATGCTGTTCATCAGGGTTTCCTCTATCGTCCCTTCTATCTTCACCAAATTATTCCTCTGAAGTAGCTTCGGACTGAGCCCAGGGAGGAGTACCGCTACTGCTCGGGGCACTCTCCCGGGGTAGACTTCATTGACGTGCCTAACTATGTTTGTCGTACAGGTGTTGGTGATTGTGTTGTACCACTCTGGACTCTGGCTTAGTTTATTGGTCCTCTTTAGATAAGACTCTAGCATCCTCCTCTCATTTCCCGGTCCGAGTACCACAGCTTCGAAAAGATGAGTCACAGACCTCTTCCTGCATCTAGTCCTGACGCCAATCACATCTCTCTCGGTTGCCCAGACGTAAATCAACTCGTATTGCCTGAAGAGGCCCTTTACCGGATGGTACCTCTCGCCCCTCTCTCTCCTAACCTCTATCGAACAGGCTAGCCTCGTACCATCACTCATCTCGAAACTCATTATCGTATGTGCCATTTGCCTCCTTGATGGGTCGAAATATTCGAGAACGAACCAGATCTTGGAAACATCACCCAGGTTGATCCTCATATCCACCCATCTTTTGTCGAAATCTCTGTTGCTACGCCATTCAAAGTCCCTCACATTCCGAATGGTCACCTCGTCACCATCGAATTCAGCAGTAGTCAATCTCTCGTTGTCATTCACCCAAGACCTATCGTTAGACGGTCTTAGACGGAGATGCCTAATTAATGCCCAGGATAGTGCCATTACAACAAGAATGAGAATCAGGCCCGCTCCCGTTTCAAGAATGACCCATGCGTCGACCACGGACCTGTGAGAGCATCAAGATGGATGAATCCTCCCTCCTTTTGGTGGCGCGGCAGGGGAGATTCGAACTCCCGAGGTGAAACACCACTGGATTAGCAATCCAGCGCAATGGCCAGGCTATGCGACTGCCGCAGTAATTACACGACCAGAGATTCGTGCTTAAGCAGAACGGTCCGACTACTCTTCTTCTCCCAGACTTTCTCCGGTGCTGATTAGTTCGGAAGGGAGTCTAGCAACGAAAACAATCTCGTCGGCATAGCCAGTACGATCTCGATTTCGCAATTCCATTATCCTAGTGCCCTTTGTCACCTTTCCGAGGGTCTCTTTGGTCTGTCCTGAAACCATCCTGATCATCATTCCTGAACCCGTCAGCATGAACAACTGATCCCCCAAGTCGGGAATCTGCCTCACGCTGACGATCTCATCACCGTCTCTCAATGACATCGTTCTGACGCCCTTTGTACCTCGATTGGTCTTCCTGTAACCATCTCTCTCGAAAACCTGACCCCCCGAATCGTCAACTATCGCGACTCCCTCTTCTGTCAAAGGAACCATCTCTCCAGAACCCAATCTGCTCCGCTTTGCCATTCCGTACTTGGAGATAGTAAGCACACTAGTGTCAAAGTCGTCGGTCACGATCATCCCGATGACTTTGTCACCTTTTGCCAGCTTCATTCCAGATACCCCTTGGCTGATCCTTCCTTGTACCCTGACAACATAGGTGGTAACTGTCTCGCCAGTCTCAGGGGAAGTCCTCGTCTTCTCTTCGGATGGCATGAATCTGCAGGCATTGCCCGATGCGGAGACTAGTACAACGTGGTCCGCGTCCGTTGCCGGCCTCACCGATACTAGGTTGTCACTATCCCCGTCTGCGAACTTCAATGCGAACTTGCCGTTTCGATTGATTCTGGAGTATTCGGAAAGCTTGCTCTTCTTTATTCTGCCATTGGCGGTTGCAAACATCAGGAAATGCCCTTCTGGATTTTCTATCAGCGATCTTTCCATCGGGAGTATGGAGATTACTTTCTCGTCATC
>CAYFGC010000091.1:0-4741 GCA_964342625.1 uncultured Candidatus Poseidoniales archaeon
CTTAGCGTGCCGCTCAGCCATAGCGCAATGACTCTAAGAGTCATTGTTAATGGATTCGGTGAGGGGTATCAGAAACACACACGAACCGAATCATTTCCCGGCCTGCTTGTACCACACTTCTGTCGCTGTTGAAGGCTCCTCCGCAGAGCCCTCCGTTCCATTGTCGATGGAAGCAGGACTGGGCGCCACCCCCCCGCCCTGAACCTGTATCACACGTCCCTCTGAATCGATCTGGTAAGTTGTGGGGACCTCATCTTCCATGGTCAGGGCGAGCACTATTCCGAGAAGTAGGAACAAGCCCCCGCAGCATGCACACGATCCTCCACCCATCAGCCCCAAGGCACCACCTACGGCGTCCTCGATTATCCCTACGACCACGCTCTCTTCAACCCCAACAACCCGCTCCCTCGACGTGAACTCGTAAGAGGCGCCTTCCTCAAGGCCGCGAACCGTTCCCATGTGGAGCCAACCCTGGGGGTCATCGGCATGGCCCGAGGGCAACTTCCCACCCTCGACGCACCAGTCATGCTCGTACCATGCTTTCCCATCAGCATCGGAGGCTACAACACTTACATTCAGGTCGAACTCGTCGCATCTGACTTCATCGCTAACGAAGATCAACAGCCCCCATTCTGATGAGTCCTGGTGAACGTAGACTCCTGAGCTACCAGACCAGACCTTATCGTCCTCAACCGAAAAACCCTCGACTGAACCTACCCCCCTAGCACCCAACGCTGAGAGTAAGATTCCGATTGCAAGCATCACGCCCCCGATTCCAAGGATTACCTTCGCTATAGTCTGCATTAGTTACGCACATCTCCGCCCACTAACAAACTATCCTATGAATACCGAGAGGCAGGTCAGACTCGCATCGACCTCCCTGAACTCGGTCATGTCAATCGTCGTAATTGAGAAACCCGCATCCATCATCATCTGCCTGGACTTCTTGTAACCATCAGCCATGATGACCCGGTCTCCGTAGGCGATCGTGTTTGCCGCATACCCCTCTTCCTCAGGGAGCCAAATCACCTCCTCCGCGAACGAGAGGTCCTTCTCCGTGAGGTGTCCCTCTGCTGCCACCATCGTGCCAGGCCTCGGGCTAGAGCAAACCGTGGTCAGGTGAAGCGTGCTCTCCGGGACGTCGAATAGCTGTACGTCCATTCCAACCTTACTCGCGTGCTCAGAAAGGAAATCGGCCCCCTCCCGGTTCGTCCTAGTTGAGACTCCCACTAGGAACCGGTCGTCGTAGAAGACGACGTCGCCACCATCCAGAGTCGCGCCGGCAGGCATTCTGTGAATCTCGAAATCATCTGCGAGGAACTCGGCGACGGAGTCTTGCTCCCCATCTCTGCTGGCATGGCCCAGATTGGGGATCACCGCACAGTCATCAAGGATAACTGCCGTGTCCTCGGTGAAGCTGCAATCGGGAAAACCCTCCAGAGGAGGTAGGACGACGACTTCTGAGCCATGGGCCCTGAGGGCTGCGAAATACGCCTCTTGCGAACCTCTAGCCGAATCGTAATCAGGCACTCTCGTCGTGAAGAAGTTGGAGACTGCATCGGCGTAATTGGGAGACACCTCGCGGGTCAGGGCCCGCCCCCTGGTTCGGTCGAAGGTTCCCGGCACGAACACCCCCCAGCATATCCGTTCATAACGATTAGGAGACCGGAAGCGATTTTCCTGAATCCGGTAATCTCTGACCCATTCATTATGGACGGGCCGCCTCGGTAGAAAATTGCAGAGGGAGCGGCAGATGGTAAATCTAGACGCACTCCTGGAAGCCAGAAACAGGCACATTAGCCAAGCACTGTCCCTTGCACATGGCAAGCCGCTGCACATAGTGAGGGGCGAGATGCAGTACCTCCACGCATCTGATGGGACTAGGTACCTCGACCTGGTCAACAACGTCTCTCACGTTGGTCACTGCAACCCTCATGTGGTTGAGGCCGGCCAGAGGCAGATGGCCGTGCTGAACACAAACAGCCGCTACGTGTACCCCGGCCTCACAGAGTACCTCTCGAGAATCTCAGATACCCTCCCTATAGGGCTTAGCGTCGGCTTCATGGTTAACTCTGGGTCAGAGGCCAACGAGTTGGCCGTGCGTCTAGCAAGATCCCATACAGGGAATCATGACATGGCCGTGATCGAGGGGGCATACCACGGGCACACCGGGATGCTGATCGACCTGAGTCCCTACAAGTTCAGAGGTCCCGGGGGAAAGGGCGAGCCAGAGCCATGGGTTCATGTCCTGCCCATCCCTGACTCCTACCGCAGACCCGATTCGGAGTTAAACGATGAAGTCAGGGCGGGAATGTCAGAAGCTGGCCCGGTAGCAGGTCTTTTGATCGAGTCGATGCTTTCGTGCGCAGGGCAGGTTCCCCTCCCAGACGGTTATCTCGAGGAAGCCGCCTCCGCTGTCAGGAGAGTTGGCGGGCTGCTGATCGCCGACGAGGTGCAAGTCGGTTTCGGGAGGGTCGGATCTCACATGTGGGCCTTCCAGGAGAGCGGCGTTGTTCCCGACATCGTGGTAATGGGGAAGCCAATCGGCAACGGCCACCCGATGGCAGCGGTCTTCACCACACCAGAGATAGCATCTTCCTTCGGGGAGATGGAGTTCTTCAGCACATTCGGGGGGAACCCGGTCTCATGCGCGATTGGCATGGCAGTCATGGATGTAATCGAGGGAGACCGGCTAATGGAAAGGGCGAGCGAGCTAGGGCAGCGATTCAGATACGGGCTTGAGTCCCTCAAGGATTCCCACGAACTAATCGGAGATGTACGAGGAAGAGGCCTCTTCCTAGGGATCGAGATGGTCAAAGATCGAACTACCCTCGAACCCGCACCGAAGGAGGCATCAGCAATCGTCGACTCAATGAGGGAGAAGGGCGTTCTTCTGAGCACGGACGGCGCACACCACAACGTAATCAAGATCAAGCCCCCGATGGTTCTGAACGAAGATGACGTCGACGAGACTCTCTCCAAGATGGAATGGTGCCTTTCAGATAATTGACGTAACAACACTTATTCACACCCCGACTCAAGATTTCTCATGGAACAAGAGGGACAGCCACAGGCACAACAATTCGTAGCACCAGCATTCAGCCCAAGACCACAGCAGATGATGGATTTCATGGACGCACTAACGACAGTGTTCAGGATAAAGTACGCCGATTTCTCAGGCAGGGCGTCGAGATCAGAATATTGGTGGTCATATCTGGGAATGGTTGTCATATCCGTAGTCCTTCAGGTATTCGCCCTCGTTGGGGCTATAGCCCTTTTCAGCATCAGTGAATCCCTAGCAGTCCTACCCACATTGATTGCATTAGTGGCCTATCTTGCATTGCTCCCCCCCAGTCTGGGCGTCAGCGTCAGGAGACTTCATGATACAGGGAAGAGCGGTTGGCTGCTGCTCCTCTCGTTTGTCCCCTGCATCGGAGCCATCCTCTTGCTAGTTTGGATGATCGAGGACGGACAGGCCCACGACAACGCATACGGGCCAGTTCCGACGAACACGTTGGAATAGTCAGAACCCGTTAGCACCTTTTGCGGCTTTTTGCGCGGAATAACGAGCATTTGGCCTAGATTATGATATGGTTTTGCACCCACCTAGACTCCAAGGTGAACAGGAAATGGAGCCAGTAAAGACCGAGACAACGGAGCAGAATAGGAAGAAAGTCACGATGGGCGTCGTCGCACTCGCGGCAGTTTCACTGCTAGCCGGCGCATCGGTGGCAGCGACCCTAGAGGACTACGCTGCACCGGTTTACGCAGAGGCGGATCCCTTCGAGGGAGCAGTAGACGATGTGACCGGAGAGGACACATGGGAGGCCAAGGAAACCGATGACAAGCCACTGGGCAAGCACATCAGGAAGGCAATGAAGAGCCGGATGAACGACAGGATGGAGGACAGGACCGAGCATCTCGAACAGAGGATTGACATCGATTCCAACCTCATCATAGCCTTCGAGTTCTGCCTCAACAGCGCGGACTGCACGGCAGACGCCGATTCGCTCTCCGAGATGATCGAGAAGCTAACCTGGGCCGTTGATGGGATGCAGGCCAAGTTAGACGGGACAGACTCCGTGACCAATGAGGACAAGGCTGTCAAGGCCGACGACTATCAGATTTGCATAAGGGAAGAAAACGGAGTTGTTCACTACGATTGTGACGATGAGGATTACAAGGACTGGGACGAGAGGAAGGACTGGGACGAGACAGAGAGGGTGGAGTTCGCAGAGGAGAAGTCCAGGCAACTCATGGCCGCTCAGGAGGCAATTTCCTTCTGCATGGACAGCGAGGATTGCTCGGCTGACTCAGAGACGATCAGGACAGTCATCCGGCACATGATCTCTCGAGCAGAACACCACAGGGACTGTGCAGACGAACGAAGGTGCGACAGAGACCATGACACGAGGAAGGGATTCCGAGGAAGAATGGGAGGCGCTTTCTGCAAGATGCTGGACAGGTGCGAGGATCGTGAAAGGCAAGATGGCCCCCCTCCAATGGAAATCACCCAGGAGATGTGCGAGTCCAGGATGGGAGTATGGACAGAGGCTACAGACCGTGGTGAGGGGGTATTCTACTGCGATTGGGGTCAATCGGACGAGGAGCGAGAAAGAGATGACGACTCAACGGATGACGACAGGAGTGACGAAGAGGAGTCCCCTGACAACCAAGAGGAGTGCGAGGCTAACGGCGGAACATGGTATGAGGACAGGCAATACTGCCATTCCGAGTAATC
>CAYFGC010000092.1:0-4727 GCA_964342625.1 uncultured Candidatus Poseidoniales archaeon
ATCATCTCCCTCCTGCCCTCGTCGATCATATCGAGCGCATCGACCACGTTCTTCGTCACGTCGGTTCTGGATTCGATGCTGAACCCGGTCTCCAGGAACTGCTCGTGCATCTTCTCCATAGTCGGGGAGTCACGCATATCGGTCCAGCAGAACTTGCCTCCTGGCCTAAGGACCCTGAAGACCTCATTCAGGAAGGCTGGAATGTTCGAGTAGCAGTGTGATGACTCGACGTTGTACGCTACGTCGAACGACTCGTCCGGAAGCGGCAGGTCCTGGGCGTTACCCTCCCTGAATTCCAGGTTCCCCTGGTCGGAGAACCACTCCTGGGAGAGTGCCACTGCCTCTGCCGAGTAGTCTACCGCCACCAGCGACTTTGGGTTGTAGGTCCTCGCTATCCAGCTCGCGCCCCCGCCCCTTCCTGAGCCGACCTCGAGGACCTCCTTGCCCCCCATCTCCACGTCCCTGATGTTCATGTTGTATAGCTGGATGAACAGTCTGTCTGGCTCGTCTCCCTCGAGTAGTTCGAGTTCTGAGTCGTCGGTGAACCCGTAGTTCATGAAGCGGAAGGTCTGGTCGGTCTGCGATCGTGCCATCCTCTGGTACAGGCCCCTCCACATGCGCATCCGAATGCCAGGGGGGGCGAGGCGCATCACGATGTAGAATGCCCTTGCGGGGAGTCCCATCGCCAAGTTAGCACCTATTCCTTCCACTTGACGGAGCATCCGATGCTCTCGGTCCTAGGGACGGAGACTGCAGTCCCCGTCGAGAGTTCGACCATGGCATCCTCCAGTTCCGAGGTCTTGGCATGTGATGGGTCCCGCGGGGAGTCGTCCAGCCGGCCCCTGTACACCACCAACGAGTCGGAGTTCAGGAGGTAGAACTCCGGTGTCCTCTCGGCTCCGTATGCAAGAGCCACTTCCTGCGAGGAGTCGTGGAGGTACGGGTAGGTCATTCCCTTGTTGGCCCTCTTGACCATGTTGTCCCATGAGTCGGACTCGTACTTCACGGGGTCGTTGGAGTTTATTCCTGCGAAACCGAGGCCGTTCTCCCTGGCGACTTCCGCTGCATTCTCTATCCTTGGCTCGGAGCCGACCACGTATGGGCAATGATTGCATGTGAAGAAGACCACAGCACCGTTCTCGCCCATCACATCCTGTAGCGAGAGCCGTTCCCCTCCTGAGTTTCCGTTCGCGTTCGGGAGTTCGAATCCTGGTGCTATTGAGCCCGGTTCCACCATATGCTGGGAGTGCATACCGGGTCGTCAGAGTCGGTGTTGTTCAATCCTTTGGAAGGAGTGCTTCTCTCCTGGATGTGATTTGCGCCCTGCATTCCTCCAGCCTCCTCCTAGCGAGCCTGTTCTGGGGATCGACGTCGAGGACCTTCCTCCATGCACCAGCTGCCTTCTCGGTGTCCTTACCCTCATGGAGGATGGCAGCAATCCTCAGTCTGGCATCGAGGTGATGCGGGTCGGCCCGCACAGCCCCTTCGAAGTCTGACATCGCCTCATCTGACCTTCCGAAGTCAAGGTACAGGAGACCCCTCTGGTACCATGCCTCGGATAGTTTCGGGTTGGTCTCTATTGCCTTGTTGAGTGGTCTTTCTGCCTGTTCTGACTTCTCCATCGCGATCATGCAGGTCCCGAGGTGGACAAGTCCCATAGAGTGGTTTCCGTTCAATCTGAGGAGTTCGCGCAGCTCGGACTCGGCGTTGCCCCAGTCCCCCTGGTTCATCAGGATCTCAGACTTCCTCAGTCGGGCTAGTTCGTGGTTGGGTCTGTCCTCTACCAATCGGTTGGCATCGTCCAGAGCCAGTGCCAGATCGTCGGAGAGCAGGGCGGCCGATGACCTGTTTAGCCTGGCTCGGGTGTGGTTGGGGTCGATGTGGAGGCTCTGGGAGAAGAGTTTCGTCGCCTCCTCCAGGCGCCCGTTTCTAGCTGCGATGATGCCTCTGATGAAAGGAACAGTGGGATTGTCCTTCAGAGTGGTGGTGGCCTGCAATGTGAGTGCGTTTGCCTGTTCCAGGTCTCCTGTCTCTAGGGAGAGCTGTGCTTCCTCTAGGGAAATCGATGGATGGTCTGGAATCAGCCTTCGTGCACGTACTAGTGCCACTTCGGCCTCATCGAATGCCTGCTGGTACCTCAGGGCCCTGGCCCTTCCGAGCCAAGCGAGGCCGGATTCCCTGTCGATTTCCACGGCCCTGTCGAACGAGACGAGTGCGTCGATAACGGTAACTGGGTCGATCTTCCCCGTTTCATCACGGTGTTCGTCAGATTCCACGAGGAGCAGTCTCCCCTTCATCACATGCAGTGTGGCTGAGTTCCAAGACTCCTCTGGTGCGTCATCGAGGTTCTTCCGTGCGGACTCGGCGGAACCACTGGCCAGCCAGAGTTGGCTTAGCCTTCCTCTTGCCTCTGCATCGCCTGGCTTGCTGGATAGGTGCTCCTCCAGGACCTCTATCGCAGCATCGGTCCTCCCATCGTTGTCGAGAATCTCCGATTCTAGGATCACCGTGTACTCCCCGAGGGCGTTTGCTCTCCTGATGCACTTCATGGCGTCCTTGGTCGGCCCGTCGTCCGCAGCGACTAATCGTGCCTTCAGCGACCATGCCTGACCGTAGTCCTGGTCGCTCTCGATCGCGGCCTCCACCGATTCGAGTGCTGCTCTGAATTCCCCTAGGAGAAGTTGCTTGGCTGCCTTCTCGATCAGGCCGGGGGCGGTGTTCGAATGGGTCGCTGCACCTGTGTCTGATTCCCGCGCTCTCTGGGCGATTTGGGATAGCTCGCCCTCCTCTTCCGAGGGTGTTGATTCTGCGCCAAGGGCCTCTAGCCTCTTTCTGTTTCTGGTGAGTCTCTCGTCGTCCGTGCTGCCTAGTAGAACCAACTGCTCGTTGAGGACCCCGATGTCATCTGGGACGATCGCTAGCAGACGCTCGAGTGTCCTGTCCAGGGAATCGAGGTCTCCGTTCCCCCTCTGAATACCAGAGAGCGCCCTGAGTGCTGACTCGTCTTCTGGGTCTAGGTCGTTCGCTCTCTGGAAGCAATCCGCTGCCCAGTCGAATCTCTCCACGGAGTGGAAGAGCTCGCCGGCCCGTCGGTGCTCGGCTGCTGAAAGTTCGACGTCTTCGGCTTTCATCTCTGCTTCGGTTAGAATGGCGGCGAGCCTCTTGGAGAGCGGCTTCAGTCCTTGGACGATACTGCGCTCGTCCTCGGGGCCGTCTTCCGGGTAGTGGCTCAAGAGCGCTTTGACCGCATGGCTGACAATGGCACAAGACTCGCTGTTGCTGACTGGGATTCCTTGGTTGAACAGGAGAGACTCGGCTGCCTCCAGAGACTTGTGCACGCCCAGCAGGTCGTGAACCTCAGGGGCATCGGACAGGATGGTGTCAACCCCCCTGGAGAGTAGGTCCAGCCTCTCGGAAGTCTCGTCCAGGTTGCCCTTCATTGAGCCCAGTTTCAGGGCCAATCTCTTCCTCTGTCTCAATACCGACTTGTGTCTAATCCATAGGGCCAGTAGGGTGATGGATAGAGCACCATAGAGAGTAAGTATCGCCATGGTGGTCTGTTGCATCGGTCCCAGCGGGCATGAGAGACTTTTGATGGCTTCTGCTATGCCTACCCTTCAGAGGGCCATTATTGGCGGGGTTTTCCACTGCCAGAAACGGGTCTCTGAAACTCACTCTAGGTCCTTAACCGAGTAGGCTTGCACCCCGAGCTTCAGGGATTGTGCCCCTACTGTCTTGCCGACAACTACGTTGATTCCTGCGCCGGAGGCGAGTTCGTGAATCCTGTCGGTTACCTTGCCGGAGAAGACCAGTCCCTGGGCTCCATCGGAGTCTCCGAGCGCTGCTTCCAGAGCCTTGGCTCCCACTGGGTCGGATCCTGTTCCATCCGAGAGTACGATTACGGCGTGATTGGCCTTCAGCCCGTCCATCATCGGAGCCCAGCCCTTGATCTCGTCTGGGGCCTCCAATGACGCCTTGCCCTTCCCGACTGCCTTGTCGTCGTCCTTCTGTATCTCGGTCTGGATCCGGGCGACCGCCTTAGTGGCGACTTCCTTCTGTCCGAGGCACTTCGTCACTACCTTGCCCTCGAGGTGCTCGACTTCCCTGCTCTGAGGGGCAAAGGCGACGTGCGTCAGGGACTTGCCCAGGGTTCCGCTGATTTCCATCAGCAGCAGCTTGCCTCCGCGGTCCCCGTCTAGGAATGCGGTTACGGTCTTCTTCTTGGAGGCGAGATCGGCCAGTTCTGGCTTGATCCCGGACCCCATGGTGGCAATCGCGTTTTTAATCCCAAACTTCAGTAGGTTGCGGACATCGTTCCTGCCCTCGACGATTATTATCGAATCCGAGTTTTTCACGTTGGGTCCTGCGGTCATCTCCTCGAAGTCGACTTCGGTGTCCAATGTTAGTACTGCCTTGACTTCGTCGAGGATGTTCTTCGACTCGCCGGAGGCGGAGTTCACTATCTCCAGCAGAAGCTGCTTGGCTCTGTCGATGACGTGATCCCTCTTTGCGGATCTAATGTTCTCGATCTGCTTGACCTTGATCACTGCTTTGCATGGACCAATCCTGTCTATCGTCTCGAGCGCGGCGCCGATTACTGCGGTGCTGACTTGGTCTATCGAAGATGAGACTTCGATGGATCCCTGTACGCGGCCCTTGTGGTTGTTCAAATTGACATCCACGTGGCCAATTCTTCCTGTTCTCTGGAGCTTCCTAAGTTGGAGCCC
>CAYFGC010000093.1:0-4651 GCA_964342625.1 uncultured Candidatus Poseidoniales archaeon
AGGTAGTCCGCCATTGATTCCTTGTCTATTTCGACGTTCTTAGACATATTTGGTTCAGACCCGCTAGCAACCCTATGATTGCCACATGACTCTATTTGATTCGGTGTTTTGATAGGCCTGAGCGTACCAGCGCTACTTGAGGCCGTGCCGTGGTGCTGAAGAGGGTGTTCAAGAAGCCGACACGATTGACCTTATTCGGCGCCACGCTCCTAGCATTTTTCGAGACAGTAAACAGCTCTGGATTCTCCGACAACATAGCACTTAGCACCGGACTGGTCAGCTCGGAAAGCATCCCAGATGGAAAGGAGAAGATAATGCTCCCAGAAGGGGCCGAATTCGAGATATGGGGGAATCTGGAAATAGGAGCCTTGGATTACGCAATAGTAGCATTCCTGGTTTACACATTAGTGGCATTATGGGCCCATAGGCCAATCGAAAACCAATTTGGGGTAAAGAAGTCCAGGAAATTGATTGCAATCAAGTCCATTCGTTCGATTCGACTGGGCATTCTTTCCTTATTCGTTGCACTTCTTTCTACGGCAAACAAGATGGGGAAATTCGCAGACATTTCAAACAATGTACTGGGTAAAACGACAGAAAACGGCGCTTCGGGATCTTTCGGCAGGCATGACGGCTCATGGCAGTTTCAGGAATTTGAATGGGGCCTGTTAGATTTCGCAGAGCTATCAATCCTCTTCACTCTATCAATCTATTTTGTATGGAAGGGACTAGAGGTGGACAGGGCAATTCTCAACCCGATTCCCGATAATAGGAACTTCATTGAGAGGATATGGGGTGGAATCAGAGAAGCCGAGAGAGATCAGAGAACGGACATAGAAGGAGGCGCAATAAAAGCCAATGAGTCGTTTACAAACCTCGTGAAAATGTTGGGTGCAGCTGCCTCCATGAATGTCGCCGCATCCTCTCTTGACGAGGGCAATGTCAAGGTTGCATTCAACAAGTGGAAAAACCTCACTCATCGAAAGGGCAAGCAGAACAAAGACTGGCTTAGCCTATCAGAATCTCTCGACCAGGCTGGAAGATTCCCCGACGAGGAGGAGTGAGTAGGGCTATCGGCGGGTTAAAGCCAACATATGGGTTGCGAAAATTAAGGTGAGTGGATGGCAGGAGAACAAACCAGAGAGGAAGTAGCGGCAAGGCTGGAGGCTATTTTTTCATCGGCCATGGAAGGTGAGGAGCTCGATAAGGCCCTCGTTAGCATTGACAAGAGGCTTGACAAGTTCGAGGGCAAGTGGGGCGGACTGATTAAGTGGGCCGAGCAGAAGTACGGAACACCAGATGAACCAGAACAACCACCCCAGGAACAAACCGAGCAAGCTCAGCAGGAATCAGGACCCTCCGACCAAGGAGAGATGTCACGTCAAGATGCCTTCAGCAAACTGGAGGCTATCTTCCGTTCCAATATTGAAGGCAAAGAGTTGGAAAAGATGATCGGGAGTATCGACAAGAGGCTCGACAAGTTCGAGGGCAAGTGGCCGAAATTAATCCTCTGGGCAGAGGAGAAGTATGGCCAGGCAGATACGAAGGAAGAAGTGACCGCTGTGGTAAATGAAACCCAGCAGGAAACCCCTGCCATCGAACAAACGTTGGAATTGATAATCGGAGGGGAACACGAATCAGCATTGAAAAACCTCAAGCAAATGGTATCCGAAGACCCTTCCAATTCCGACACATGGAATGCCTTCTCTTCCTATTTCTCTTCAATCGGATTTTCTGGTAGGGCGAAGGCTTGTGAGGAAAAGTCAGAATCGCTGACATAGTGCTTCAGCAAAAAAGGACCGTTTTAACGTTCGATTTCGAACTTTAAAGCCATGGCCACAATTAAATGCACCTCGTCTTTCCCAAGTAACGGTAGTTTTCATGGCAAAGAAGGTCCCCGAACACGTTGCGTTCCGTCTAGCACAAAAGGCGAAGGATGCAGAAAAGAAAATCAAGGCAGCAGAGAAGAAGGTGAAGGAGGCCGAGAAGAAGGCCAAGGAGGCCGAGAAGAAGGCCAAGGAGGCCGAGAAGAAGGTACAGGAGGTCGAGGAGGGGGAAGATGACCTCGATGAGTTTGATGACCTCGATGACTTTGATGACCTCGATGACTTTGATGACCTCGATGACTTTGATGACCTCGATGACTCACCAGAAGATGAACCGGTAGAGGAAACAAAAGTAGAGGTAACAACAAGTGAAGAAGTTGCAGAGGGATCCGATGACGAGCTCGATGCTTTGCTAAAGCAGGCATCCAGCTCTGAGAGTAGTGAACAAAGGGTTCAGCGGGCGAAACGCCTCGTCGGCGAGGGGGACTTTGACGGGGCTCTCGAGATTTGGAAGGGACTGACAGCAAGCGAAGCCGAGAACCCGGAGAATTGGAGAGGCCTTGCCTCTGTTTTGGAAGAGAGGAACCAAGCAGGAGATGCAACAAAGGCACAAACTGCCAGAGAACACGCAGATAGAATTCAGACTCAAGCCATTGCGGACAAAACCGGTAGAAAGATGGAGGACATCATCGCCGATTTGATGGACGATGGCGTTCTGAATTTCAGTGCCGGATCAGATGCGAAAGAAGATTAATAGATTTTCAGAAGTTAAATCCGTCGTTTAATTCCTCAATAGTCCACCATTTACATTAATAACTCATCACCCTTGGGGTTGTTCAGGTATTACTATGGTAGAGTTGAACGACACACAGAGAATGGGACTTCTAATCGGTGCAGCAGCGATTTTGATCTTCGTTGTTGTGAATATGGCAGGATTGCTTGGTGGTGGCACAGAAAAGCTGTTCATCATCGATCTGATTGGAATCGGCGACATGGAAGCAATGAGGGAAGACACCGGCTTCAGCACTCAAGACATAGTTGGACTAGTAATAGCAGCAGCTATGGGGGCACTATACTTCTTCTCCGCAGAAGATGATCTTGACTGGGAAGCCCTCTTGGGCGACGATGACGACGACGAAGAAGAGTAATCTTCTAGTCGAGAACAACTTGCTGATTTAGATGCCGGCAGGCTATCTAAAACGACTTATGGGATTTCATCGAACTTGTATCCGGTTTCCCATTTCTTGTCACCTAGAACAACCTCCAGCTCAAATGGAGTTAGTAGCGGTTTTGCATAACGCACTGAATCGTCAATCGCTATCCTAGGACATGCAGTATTGACAAATGCATCAACTGGATAGAAGTCGATTAGTTCGGGCCCAACATGTTCCAATGCAAGCAGGTAACCCTTCCTGCCATGCTTTTCCAACTTCCTCTTCATCCTCAATGCCAGATTCCTCCTCATCTGTCCTGGTTTTTCACCAATTAGAATTCCAAAGGTCTTCGCTTTATCAGAAGACATGATCAGACCAAACCTCTGTCTCAGAATCCCCTCTATCCTCTCAAACGACATTTCCTCAGCACCACCGGTGTATGGGTCCAGCATTGCTAATGGTTTTCCTGTGTGGAGTACCAAGCCAATAGGGTGGAAATCACCACTTCCAAGGAAGAGATAGTGCCCGATATCGTCCCTATCTCCAGAATAATTGCACCCCAGTACCTGACCGGGGAATGATAGCCTAGCACCGCCTACTGGAACCTCAACTTCGAATCCCGCAGATTCCAGCCTCTCCTTGTAGTCAAATATGAGATGAAGATGCTGTATGCTCCCAACTAGTCCTAACTTTGCCCCCTTCAGAGGGGCCACCCTGCCCACTGCATCCATGAACCTCTCCTGGGCCTCTTCTTCGCTTATTTCATCAACATTCATAGACTCCGAGAGACGCCTTTCCGCGATTTTACGATGTGCAGATAGGATTGGCAGCACCGGATCAATAGCAGGATCGCCATCATAGGTCACGTTGATGAATTCCGTGGGCATCCCAGAATCGATATTCATTTGTGAGTGGCCCATGTGGGCAACAAGCTCTACGCCCATTCGCTGCATCTTGTCATGGACAAGGTCGCAAGCACCGTAGCAGGGATCGGCTGCAAGGATGATTCTGGCAGAGGTGTCTTCTTCGATTGCATCCATCATTTCCAATGCCTGCATCTTCAGGCCTTCTGGAACCTGGAGTGCCACAAGTCGATTGTCATTGCTCTTGATTCTCTCAATCAGATCATCGAGTTCGAACTCATGCCTATTCAGATCCACGAAACCCCTCACTACTGTACAATCTCTACCTTTCCATCAACTATGTCGATTCTGGCTAGGGTTCTAATCGGCCATTCCGGCCTCTCTTCCGATAGCCTCTCTCTCCCATCTCCCTTTTCTATAGCAACGATTACTTCTTGGAGAATTGCTCCCATCCCTTCAAGCGTTTCGAGCAGCGGCTCCAGCGTCCCTCCGGTCGAAATCACATCATCAACCACCAGTATTCTCTCTCCAGAAGAAATATCGTTGATGTATGCCGTCGAACTGGAGTACCCCGTAGAAACATCAACCCTTACCTCTCCTTCCATTCCATAGGATCTTTTCCGAATTACCACCGTCGGCTTTCCAGTTGCCTCTCCCACGGCTGCTAGCAGTGGGAGGCCCATGGCCTCAACACTGACGATCAGGTCTATCTGGGACCAATCAACCATGCTGACAATAAGATCCCTTGTCGCTCTTAGGACCTCTGCTTCCATTCTGGGTATGCCATCAGATATTGGGTGTATGAAAT
>CAYFGC010000094.1:0-4600 GCA_964342625.1 uncultured Candidatus Poseidoniales archaeon
TTCCTCAACGGTTAAGAAGGCAAAGAGAAGACTGAGGGGGCGTAATAGGCAGAAATGCCTGGGATGCACGAGGCGTTGTTATGGTAGAGGTACCCAGTAGTTCAGTAACCCCAGAAGGGGCTGGTAGCGCACCTGCAAGAATTCCCACTGCGCTTACTGACAAGGAGTTGGAGAGCTTCGGACCACCCGACCCAAGAATACTGGTATGCGGGTGCGGGGGTTCTGGGAACAACACGATGAACAGAATCACGCACATAGGTGTTGAAGGAGCCATTACGGTGGCAATCAACACGGACAAGCAGCATCTCGACAACACTAGAGCAATGCAGAAGCTCCTGGTTGGAAGGCACATCACAAGAGGGCTTGGCGCTGGTGGTGACCCGGCAATGGGCAGAAGATGCGCTGAGGCAGGCAGGGACGTCATAACCAAGATTGTGGATGGCGCTGACCTTGTCTTCGTCACTGCGGGACTCGGAGGAGGGACAGGGACGGGGATAGCACCCATTGTCGCTGAGGAGGCAAAGAGGTCGGGTGCCCTAGTGGTGGCCGTTGTCACGACCCCTTTCACAGTAGAGAGGAGGAAGCGCATGGAGCTAGCACTCGAGGGGCTCGAGCTAGTCAGGAAGGCTGCTGATGCTGTTCTAGTTCTAGATAACAACAGACTCCTGCACTTCGTCCCCAACCTCCCACTGGACGAAGCCTTCAGCATCATGGACCAATTGATCGCAGAGATAGTGAAGGGCGTGGTGGAAACAATCACGCTACCAAGCCTGATCAACCTCGATTTCGCTGACGTTCGATCCATAATGACTGGAGGTGGCGTGACCATGATGCTCTACGGGGAGAGCGACCAGGGGCCAGAGGAGGTCGTGCACGAATCACTTAACCACCCTCTCCTGGACATAGAGATAGACGGGGCGACTGGGGCACTAATCCATGTGACAGGAGGCCCCTACATGACCCTAGAGCAGGCGAACCAGGTCGTTGACCTGATGACAGCTAGGCTATCTCCCAACGCGAACGTGATCTTCGGAGCGAGGCAGGACCCGGCATTCGGGGACACCATCAAGGTCATGTCAATCATCACTGGAGTGGCTCATGAGAGGCTGGGCAGGGAGATGGTCAGCGCCAACATGCTAGGCGAGGCCCTGAACATAGCCAGGAAGACCAGGGAGCGTTCCTCGGACGGTGGATTCCAGAGGTTTGACTAGTGAACGGGTATGGAGAAGCCTCAAACATGACCCATTGGAGAGATAACTGATGGCAGATAGACTCATTGCTCTAGGTATGGCGTTTTTCCTATTGGCTTCTGTAATGGCAGCGCCTGCATCTGCGCAGGCGGCTGATGACCCGCGGCAGCCCTCGGTGGAGAACCCACATATGCACTACTGGGGGACCTCTGATCTCGCATCTTGCTGGAGTCATTTCGACAGCAATGACTCCACAGGATCCTCCGAGACTGGTTATGGGGCGAAGACTTTCAACTCCGGGCAGCAAGTCGATGTCTCGTTCAACTGCAGGAGTCAGGACAATTTCAAAGAGAACATGTATCTGAATCCGAATGGAACAATCCTAATCGAGGTTGGAGTCAAGATCTTCTCTGATGACTGCGACCCAGAACAGGACTCCAACTGCAAAGACCTGACCCTGAGCCTGTATAGGGGTAACATTGTCGTAGCCACTCAGGTCTTCCCAGCCGTTGGGAACAACTACGAGGAAGAGCAGGTGAGGTGGGAGATTCCCGTCGACAACAACATGACAGTCTGGAACAAGAGCCAGGAAGAGCCTGCTCTCCAGGTGGAGTACTCAAAACCGGGAGTGAATGATATCACATGCATAGTCCTAGATTGCACTGGAGAGTTCTGGTTCTATTACTCGAACAACGAAGACGGGATGGACGTTGAGGTGAACTTCCCCATCATCAACATGACCGAGGCGGTCAATCCGGATGGCGATGGTGACGAGGGCGAAGGAGGAGGAGGAGGAAGCCTGCCTGGCGGTCTTCCTGGATTCGGATTAATGGCAGGTCTGGGAGCACTAGCAATTGCAGCAGTGGCTTCTAATCAAAGATCAGAAGAGGAGTAATCCTAGGAATATCATTTCTAGCTACTTTTCTAGGATAACCTCAAACTAGGCCATTTCCCTGCGTTATCCGATGGCGAAGAGCATGTTGGCCCCAATCATCCTGGCTCTTCTTTGCACTTCCAGTCTGTCCCCCACCACTTTGGCTCAGGCATTGGATCCCGAACAGCCCTCACCGATCAACAATCTACTTCATTTCTGGGGGAACGAGGAACTGTCCGACTGCTGGGAGAGTTTCGATGGTGACGGCTCTGGTGGCTCGGCGGATCAGGGCTATGGAGAGGAGGTCGACGGAGGGGATGCTGAGAGGCTGGAGGTAGACGTGACCTGCCGAATGAAGTACGATTTCGATGAAAACGTATACCTCAAAGCGGGGATGAAGATCACTTTGGAGTTCGGCCTGAGGATAGATCACGCCGATGCGGAATCCGAAGAGGACGAGGATCTCACTATCACCCTGATGAAGGGGTCAGAGGTTGTTGATAGCAGGTCATTCCCAGACATCGCAACGGACCAGGACATCCAGCTGAAATGGGAATTGGACATCATTGAGAACTCGACATGGTGGAACGCTAGCGAGGGAGAGCCGAGTGTAAGGTTCCAGATCTCCAAGATGGGTTGGGATGCATCGGGTACCCCATGCAGCGGTCCTTTGCAGATGCTGAAGTGCGGGGGCTTCTTCAGGGTCTACTACTCAAACAACCAAGAGGGGATGAGGACTCAGATTCTGTTCCCGATCGGGGAGGCACCAGAGGTGGTAATTGAAGAGGAGCCGGGGGAAGAGGGATTACCGGGATTCGGCCTCATGACGGGCCTGTCTGCGATGGCTATGGCAGTCATAGCTCCTCGAAGGGGACCTCAGACTCCTCGCCGGTAGACAGGTGCTTCACCTTGACCTTGCCCTTGGACCACTCTTCGGGCATCACCAACACCAGCCTCTCGGCCCCGACTCTCTCCGCGTGCCTGAAGACCCACTTCATTCTCTTGTCCTCTAGGACCAAGTCCGCGCTTCTGCCACCGGACCTGATTGACGAAGCGACCCTCATTGCCGCCCCCCTCAACTCGGTTCCCATTCCGAAGACGATGTCCTGGACGCCATGGTTGATCTCTGGTACCAAGCCCTTTGCCTGCAGTAGCTCCATCACCACCATGTCCCCGAACCCGAACCCGGTTGCCGGGAGGTCCTTCCCACCCAGTGTTCCAATCAGGCGGTCATAGCGTCCCCCTCCGCAGACTGCTCGTAGTTCTCCGGCTCTATCGTGTGCCTCGAATACAGGACCTGTGTAGTATGCCAGACCACGGACCACGGAGGCATCGAGCTCTATCCAGTCGCTGATTCCGTATGATTCGGACAAGGAGAATATCGATGCCAGCTCGGCTACTGCATCACTGTTCTCACCTAGAGCGCTCTCCAGGTCTTTCAGTTCGGTAATGCTGAGGACCGATTGGATAGTGGATATCGCCGCTTCATCGAGTCCCAGCTCTGACAACTGAGATTCTATCACGTCCCCTGGAAGTTTGTCCATCTTGTCTATCACGATGCAAGTCTTGGAGAAGTCATCGCCGGAGATTCCTAGCGATCCGAGGACCTCCTCCAGGACCTTCCTGCTGCTGACCCTGATCACCAAGTCATCAGAGGATAGCCCCACGCTACGGAAGAAGTGAACTAGAACGGAGATTAGCTCCGCATCTGCCTCTACCCCGTCTGCCCCCCAGATATCGACGTTCCACTGGTAGTGCTCTCGGCCACGTCCCCTCTGTGTCCTCTCGTATCGCCAGCACTGGGGGATTGAGTACCACTTTATTGGAAGGGCTAGAGCACCTGATCTGGCCATTACCATTCGTGCTAGAGTAGGTGTCATCTCCGGTCTGAGAGCTACCTTGCGACCGCCCTTGTCCTCGAAGTTGTACAGTTGCTGCGTGATCTCCTCGCCCGACTTTCTGGTGTAGAGATCCTCGGTCTCCAATACTGGTGCATCATACTCCTCGAACCCGTGGGAAAGCGCAGCGCTGTGGAACCTATCGAACAGCCAGTTTCGCACGCGCATGTCCTCTGGGTAGAAGTCGCGAGTGCCTCGAACGCCCTTCGTCACGGCACCGCCAAGAACGGGACCACTTCAAGCCCTACGCCGATTTCGGAACTCTTCCACTCTTTCTTTGCGGGTGATGCGCCCCTCGGAGAGGGGGAATGCGAACATCCTCAGGAGGACGAATGAGATGAAGCCGAAGGCTGCGGTGTTCGCTGCCCACGAGTAGTAGTGATTGAATTCGAGGGTGTCTGCGAAGTAGGCTGTGGAGATGGTGGAGATGATCAGAAGTGCGACGTAGATTGTCAACATCACGACCAGGCTCTTCTTGTAGTCGGCGAGGGACTCGAAGGTTAGCCAACGATGAAGATAGTGAGCTAGTATTGAGCTCAAGAAGTAGGATATCGCCCATGCCGAGGCGGCGGGGTACTGAACGGAGATTTGTGCCTTGTAGAGGAAGTAGTACATTGCAAAGAAGACTGCAACATTGA
>CAYFGC010000095.1:0-4560 GCA_964342625.1 uncultured Candidatus Poseidoniales archaeon
CGGAGATGGGACCTTGTCAGATATCGATACTCGCATCAAGCAGATTGCGCAGGTCCTCGGGCAACTAGACGACAACCAGGTGCCTCGCAACATCAGGTCGGCCTCGAAGGACGCCGTTGAGAAGTGGCTGCTCAATGCGGGCAAGGACATGGACGTGAGGCTCGGAATGACCGCATCGATACTAGATGAGATATTCAACGACCCCAACCTTCCAGGTCACTACGGACCCCTATGCCTCCAGATACAGGCTGCTCTGGAGGAGATGCTGAACGAAGTCAGCCGCTCCTGAGAATTGAAGAGCCAGACCCCCTCAGTCAAACTGTTAGACATGGCCCAATGGACCAACCTATCCTACGCAAACGTCGCCACGACATCTCCCGCGGCACACCGCGTTTCCTCCGAATGGTCCGATTCGCTTGCCAGGGGAGGGGCCGCTGAGTTCGACGGAGAGGCGGAGAAGGAGGGCATGATCCCCCTCAGGGAGGCAGCTTCGAAGCTCCTCTCCTGCGGGATCGGCGACGTATGCGTCGGCTCCAGCGCCACTGAGCTACTCTGCTCGCTCGCATGGGCGATTTCCCCTCCAGAGGGTTCCAATGTAGTCTCCAGCAGAGTCGCCTTCCCCTCCACGGTATACCCATGGGCGAGGGTCTGCGAGTCCAATGGCGCGGAGATCCGACTCGCTGAGCACGACGACTCCCTGTACACGGACCCAAATGACATCCTGTCGCTGATCGACGAGCGGACCTCGGTCGTAACGGTCTCCCACGTGGAGTTCTCCAATGGCCAGAGGTACGATCTCGAGAAGCTCTCCGAAGCAGCTCACTCCGTGGGGGCGCTACTCGTCGTCGATGCGACGCAGTCGATGGGGATGGTGCCCATAGACGCGTACTCCACCAAGGCAGACGCCATCGTCTCATCGGGATACAAGTGGCTGAGGGGGACTTACGGTGCTGCCGTCGGTTACATCTCGCCCGCGGTGGTGAGGGACCTCAATCCTGGGCTGATAGGATTCAGGAGCAACGCCGACCTATGGGACCTCCGTGCAGACAGGCTCGTTCTTCCAGAGGACGCGAGCAGGTTCGAGTACACCACCATCCACTTCGGGGCTGCCCTCGGACTCGCCGCTGCCATCGAAGAGCTGGTCGAGATCGGCATGGAGGAGGTCTGGAGGCATGACTTGGAGCTCGTCGACTCACTGGTCAGAGGGATCAGCGGAATGGAGGTCGAGATCTCCTCCCCCATGTCCGAGGACGAGAGGAGCGCCATAGTCAGCCTGAGTCTTCCCAGTGGGACTAGCAGCGTGGACGTCGCAGACCGCCTGCAATCGGAGTACTCCATCCTAGTAACCAGCAGATCCGGTCTGCTACGTGTGTCCCCTCACATCGACAACAGCCTCGAGGACATCGAGTCGCTGGTATCGGCGTTGGGCGAAATCCTGTCATAGATGTGGCTGGATTATGGCACCTGCGATTACGAACATCACTACTGCTATGCCCCTGTCGATGACCCTCCATGCCTCCGGGCTGTTCAGAACCTTGGACATTCTCTTTGCCCCGTAACCAAGAGAGAAGAAGAAAACGAATGATGCCAATGCAGCACCGACCCCGAAGGCAACCCTCTCTTCGCCAATGAATCCAGTAGAGGCCCCGCCGATCAGAAGCAGGGTATCGAAGTAGACGTGGGGGTTCAGGAAGGTTATCGCCAGAAGTGCTGCCATGGTGGCCGACAAACTCCCCTCGGCTTCGCCATCGATATCAATCGCCTCTGGGTTCATCGACGACTTGACCCTCAGGACCCCATAACCAGCCAGGAAGGCTGCTGCCCCCATAGCAATCAGCGGCTCTGCGCCCTCTATGCTGGAGACCAATGCGCCCACCCCCAGAATTCCCGCTGCAATCAGGCTGACGTCAGCCAAGGAGCAAGCCAGGCATGTGGCGAAAACATGGGATCTCTTCAGACCCTGCCTCATGACGAACGCATTTTGGGGCCCTATAGCGAGGATTAGTCCCAAACTGAGAGCGAATCCTTCGAGTCCAGCAGAACCGATGCTCATGCTCACGTCGACCTGCGTTCTGCAGCCTTCTTCCTTAGCTTGTTGTAGCCACACTTCCTGCATGATCGAGGAGGCTTGATCCCACCATGGGCTCGGTGAGTTGCGGAGCAGTTCATGCAGATCCACTTGATCAGGAGCCTCGCTTCCGCCTCAGGATGCCTCTGTGCCATGTTGTCGCGCGACCTGCCCGGCCTTCATAATCGCTTCCCACGCTTCCTTATTCCCACGCCCCCCTTCCAAAGCATTCAAACACCTCTGGCCGTGTTACTAGTCACGTGCCAGCCAGCGTCGTGCTCGGTGCCCAATGGGGGGACGAGGGTAAGGGCAAGGCCATAGACCAGCTTGCACCCAATTCCCAGTGGGCTGTTCGATTCCAAGGAGGCAATAACGCGGGCCACACAATAGTGGCTGGGGGGACCACCCTCAAGATGCACCTCCTTCCTTCGGGAATCACCTCCAGGGAATGCAAACTGGTGCTAGGTTGTGGGATGGTGGTAGACCCATGGGTCTTGGACAGGGAGCTCAGGGAGTGGGCAGAACTCACCGGGGAGCAACCCGAAGGAGAGAGGCTCTTCATCAGCGAGAGGGCGGCTGTCATCCTCCCTTTCCACAGGCTATACGACTCGGCCGACAAGGTCGTCGGAACTACCGGCAGGGGAATCGGGCCGGCTTACAGGGACAGGACGGAGAGGGTCGGCCTCAGATTCGTGGATGTCAGACTAATGCTGGGTCGAGACTCGGAGATAGGCGAAATGGCAAGGAGGATGAACGACCAACTCGCCACAGTCGGGGTCGCTGATCGAATCGATCCCGAGCAACTCGGCTCCGAACTGAACTGGATCCACGAGAGGTTCTCAAACGCCATCCGTGCGACCGGCCCCATGCTCGACGCTTCCCTTGCCAGGGGGGAGCAAGTCCTACTGGAGGGGGCCCAGGGGGCGATGCTGGACATCGACCAGGGGACATACCCATTCGTAACTTCCTCGATCACTTGCAGGGCCAATGCGACGCACGGTGCGGGCATACACCCGGGTCACATCGAACAGTGCTATGGAATCACCAAGGCCTACACCACACGCGTGGGGAACGGGCCGTTCCCGACCGAACTCTCCCTCGAAGAGGGTCCAGGCAAGCAGATGTCCGTCGTCGGGCACGAGTTCGGGACTACCACGGGCCGCCCTCGTAGGACGGGCTGGCTCGACGCAGTGGCATTGAACGAGAGCCAGAGGCTCAACGGATACACCGGCCTGGTGGTGACCAAGTTGGACGTCCTAGGCGGTCTTGACGAGCTGAAGATATGCATCTCGTACGAACTAGATGGCAAGGAGATATCCCACCTGCCATCCTCCTCCCAGGAACTAAGCAGGTGCAAACCGGTATACGAGAAACATCCTGGCTTCCCGGCCATGGAAGAGGAAGAGTGGATCCAGATCGCTGAGGAATCCAGGAAAGGCGGGGGGATTGATTCCCTTCCTGAATCGATCAGGGCGTACCTATCCAGGATAGAGGAGATATCCGGGGTCCCCGTGGTCAGCGTCGGCGTGGGCCCGGACCGCTTGGCATCCATAGCCAGCGCAGGTGGCCCATTCGACATCGAGTTGTCCGAAGCAACCTTCTAATCGGCCCCCATTACCCGAGACTCAATGGGATTCAAGTCCAGGGCGAAGAAGAGGAGGCTCGCCTCCACGGGCGGCAAAGACGGATCAGCGAAGGAGGAGAAGGCCGAGTTCGTTGGAGAAGTCCCCTGCGACATCAAGGGATGCGACAACTGGGCGGACAAGAAGGCAGGCGGCAGGAAGATGGCTTACGACAGGGCCGTAGATGTTTGGGGGTCCTCCGGAATCTCCCGGAAGGTTCGCAAGATTTCCCTCTGCAAGCCCTGCTACAGGAAATGGAAGAAGGAGAACAAGGGCCAGCCAAAGGAGTGGGAGTAGCCCAGACCACCCCTGCGAAACTATGTTAGACGATTCGTCTCCCACTCGACCCATGAGCCAACCAGTAAACGAGCCCATCATGGGATATGCTCCGGGAAGCCCCGAGAGGACCGAACTGAAGAACGAGATAGACAGGCAACTATCCGAAGTCATAGAGATCCCCTGCGTGATTAACGGGGAACTCGTCTTCACCGGAAACACGGTCACCCAGGTCGTTCCCCACGACCATGGCCACGTACTCGCAAACGTCCACCTAGCAGGCAAGGCAGAGATGGACGCAGCGTGCGAAGCAGCAGTTAGCGCCCAGGATGAATGGATAGCTCTCGGCCTCGAGGGGCGGTGCGCGGTGTTCGAGAGATGCGCTGACCTGCTGGCCGGAGACTGGAGGATGCGAGTGAACGCCTCGACAATGCTGAACCAGTCTAAGACCGCGTTCCAGGCAGAGATAGACTCGGCCTGCGAGCTGATCGACTTCTGGAGGTTCAACTGCCACTACGCCCGTGGCTTCCATGACGACCTGCAGCCGCTGGTCTCCCCCCCTGGTGTCGAGAACTCCACGGAGATCCGTCCGCT
>CAYFGC010000096.1:0-4522 GCA_964342625.1 uncultured Candidatus Poseidoniales archaeon
GGGAATTGCGTACCAAGCTGCCTTTACTGCCTTCGGGGAGTCATCCACTAGTTCCTTCCTTCCAGTTGCTGGATCTACTTGCAATATGGTCTTCTCAGCCTTGCTGTATAATTCGGTGAACTCTGACTCGTTTCGGGCGACAAACAGAAGGAAGTATATCCCTAGTGCTAATGTTCCCCCTCCGGACCACTGTATTAGTTGGCCAATTAGTTCGGAAGTACCAGCAGAGATTATCGCATCTCCTATCAGTATCTGTGCTATCCCCATCATGAACCAAGTCAGTGAGTCTCTCCTTGCCATGGTATCAAGAGGATAATGCCCCTCTTCAATATGACGCCTGCATGAGCCTGAATTAGCCGCCTCGGCTCTTGGGTCGCGTCTCCCAGATTGCCCATGTGCCCTTGGCAGTGGCTACCAAGTTGCCATCTCCGGTGACTAGACTGCCTTCCAAGTGAGCAATGTTCCTCCCCCTTCTAACAACCTCGGCAGTTGCGACTAGGTGGTCTCCCTTTTTGACCGCGTTCAGGTACGAGATGTCCAACTGCGCGGTTGCGCACCACTCCTCCTTGGAGATAATCGAGACCAGCGTGCCCCCCATTGACGTGTCGAGGAGGGTCGCATGCACCCCTCCGTGAGCCATGCCACCCATGTTCAGATGCTTCTCCCCGACGGTTAGCTCGACTACGCATGAACCCTTGTTGAATTCGGTGATCTCCATCCCGAGGGATTCGGCCAGGTTGTTCAGCCTCGGTACGCCCGCCTCGTTGCTCATTCGGATGCCGCCCCCGTCTGTACTGCCCATAGCCTAGCGTACAGTCCTTCCTGGGAAACTAGTTCGTCGTGGCTCCCCATCTCGGTTATCTGGCCCCTCTCCATCACGGCGATGGTGTCGGCGTTCCTGACAGTGGATAGCCTGTGGGCGATGATGAGTGTTGTTCGGTCTCTGGATATCCTCTCTATAGAGCGCTGTAGGGCCGCTTCTGTCTCGTTGTCCACATTGCTGGTTGCCTCATCGAGAACCAGTACTGGGGCGTCCTTCAGGACCGCTCTGGCGATTGCTATCCTCTGCCTCTGACCTCCAGATAGTCGGTGCCCGTCCTCCCCTATGTTGGTCTCCCAGCCCTCGGGCAGCTCGTCTATGAATCCGATGGCCTCTGCGATGCCGGCTGCCTCGGCCATCTCCTCCTCAGAGGCATCTGGCCTGCCGTAGAGCACGTTGTCCCTAACGGTCCCAGGGAACAGGGTCGTGGTCTGGCTGACGAGGGAGATTGCGCCCCTGAGGGAGTCGAGCCTGAGATCCCTTACGTTGTGTCCGTCCATGGTGACCCTTCCCTTGAGGGGGTCGTGGAACCTGAGCAGGAGTCTGACCAGGGTGGTCTTCCCGGAGCCGGTCGCCCCCACTAGTCCGACCGTCTTGCCAGCGGGGACTTCGAGGTCTATACCCCGAAGGACGTCCTCTCTACCGGGATATGTGAACTGGATCCCCTCGAACCTGATTTCCCCCTCGACCTGATCGAGGCATGTTTCGCCCTCGACCACTCCCACCTCGGTGTCTAGGAGGTCGAGGACCCTGCTCGTCGAAGCGAGAGCCCTCTGGTAGAGGTCGAATGTCTCTCCCAACCTGGTGAGCGGCCATAGGAGGCGTTGGGTGATGAATACGATTACCGAGTACTCGCCGAGGCCTATCTTGCCCTCCAGTGCGTACTTGCCGCCCACGAGCAGGTTTGCCGTGAATGCGAACAGTATGGCCATCCTAATCAGCGGGACGAAGGAGGCCGAGAGTCGGATGGCGGACCTGTTTGCGTCCCTGTACGACTGGGAGGCCTCGCTAACCCTCTGTGCCTCCCTATCCTCGGCGGTGAACGACTTGATCGTGGTGATTCCCTGAAGGTTGTTGTTCAGTATGGCGTTAAGCTCGGCCACTTCCTTGCGAACCTCTGTGTAGCGCACCCCAATCCTCCTCTGGTAGAGGAATGAGCCTCCGACGATTATCGGTACTGGGAGAATAGCGAGCATGGCTACCTCAGGGGCGAGTGAGAACATGATTCCGCTGACCACTATGACCGTGGTACCCACCTGTAGGAGGTCATTGGCTCCGTGGTCTAGGAACCTCTCGAGCTGGTTTACGTCGTCGTTCATAATCGCCATGAGTCCTCCTGTGCTCTGCTCGGAGAACCACTGCATCTCTAGATCCTGTATGTGCCTGTATGCATCCATCCTGAGCTCGTGCTGTGCCGTCTGCGCGAGGTTTCTCCACAGCACCCCGTAAAAGTACTGGAAGAGAGACTCGAGAACCCATATTGCCACTGTGATTCCGGCAAGAACCTGGAGCTGCACCCAAGGATCAGTGTAACCGTAGTCAGCGAGGAATGACTCCTCCTGCTGGTGAACGACGTCTATGGCCATCCCGATCAGAACTGGGGGTGCAAGATCCCATATCTTGTTCAGGACCGAGCATATCGATGCTAGGATGATTGTTCCTCTCTGATCCCTCATCTGAGTCATGAGTCTAGCCAGTGGGTGACGTGCCTCGGACATGCTCTCCGCTCGAACTGATTGCCTTCAACCCTACCGATAAGGGAAGCACCAATGGCACTATGAGTCGATTATTCTCTCGGGGGTCGTGGAGCCACTGGCAGCATTCCTGATGATTGCCGACTTCACTCTTGCTGTTGTTTTCGTCTTCCTCTTCCACTGGTTGCATCGCAATGGTAAGATCCCCCTGTCGTATCTGTATGCTTTCTGGATCGGAACCCTAATTGGGTCGACTTGGGAGTTCACGTTCCTATTCCTAGGCCCCGAGTTCCTCCATGGAGCGGTCGAATGGCCGTGGGGGTTGGACGGGTGGCCACGAAAGGTCTCCCATTCTATCTGGGATGGTGCAATCTTCATGTTCGGGGTCTATCTTTGCCATCGCTGGCTTGATGGGGAACTTTTCCAGGGGTTCAATCGCAAGGAGCTAGGCATCATGTCCGGATGGGGGATATTCCAGGAGTTGCTCGTTGAGTACCTGTTCAACGGAAGGGTCTGGATCTACGAACCACTTTCTTGGAACCCTGTGATAATCCCACCTGTCCCTGGCTCGGCACCAATGTCTCCGGGCTACACATTGATCCCTCAAGCCGTGTGGGTCGTGGCGCCGGTGGTATTCTACATCTGCTTCCTGTGGCTCGTTGAAAGATTCCCGGAAACAGAGTTGGGAAGTGATGCTTCAGGCGGTCACTGAATTTACAACCATTCCGAAAATGATTCCTACTAGTAATGAGAAAATCGCCAGGATGTACAGTGCTTTCGCAGCTGGATGCCGAGTGGCTTCTGATCCATTTCTCATGAAATACTCTTCACGTTTACTCTTGAGCATATTTCCTACCACCAGTGCGACGGATAAGAAAACTGGCAGGAGACAGAAACAGCCAGTCCACCCCAACGCCAATGAAAGCCCGGCAATGTTCAGTATCACTCCAAAGGAAATTTCCAGACTTTGGAATGGGTATGTACTTGGGGTAGTTTTTCCGTTCATTATCAGCACTACTGGTGGTACTTCTGACGATGCGGGAGGAGGTAAATCAGGACGCGAGATCGAGCCCATTCCAACCCTCTAAATCGATATCAAGAGATAATGTCAGAGAGGAGGCTGCTGGTTCTGTTCTATACCTGGGGAATGGGTGACTTGGACATTCTGCTTATCCTTTAGAGCTAGCCCCAAGACCCCTCCGATTAGTAGGAAGAGGACTCCGCAACCAAGAGCAGGCATACCACAAAATGCAGCCAGACCGGCTCCTGCAAGAGCATCTCCAGTGCCTTCTGCGGTGTCTACAACAATTACCTCTCGGCTGGCATCAACATTGTAAACGCCATTATCATGAACTATCGAGAAGGCCCCAATGTATGTGTATCCCTCATATTCATAAGCGCCGGAGTAACAGTCCTCGTCGTAATAGGAGCCCCAGAACTCATCCTCGTCTGACCCAGTAGAGTCTGTGACGGTTACTGAGATGCCCTCGCATTCTGATTCAGATATCTCTCCCTTGACGAAGAATTCGAAACCCCAGTCGTCATCGTTACTTGTAAATGAACCAGAAGATCCGATCATTTCGGCATTATCTTCCAAATCAAACGCAGTAGCGGCAGTACCGACTCCCAGCGCTACAACAATTATTCCTACAATAGTAAACAAACCTCCAATGGCCAGTGTGGCTCTCGCTGCGTTGTGCATACCCATCCATTGGAATTATTTGTTTTAAACTTGGGGGCAGATTCTCTCTTGTGGCCCTGGTGAGTCGGGTTAATCGAGGGCCAAGTTACTGATGAAATGACTATATGCCGATTTACTGAATCAAAATTGAGAGTGATCTTATGGATGCAATTAAACAATACATGAAACCAAAGTTGTGGCTGACAGGCGTAGGTACGATATTTACAATATTTATGTTGTTGACTTACGCTGAAATCATGAACGCAGCGGAAACGGGTTGGGGTGCTGATTACACTGCTAACGACGCATTCTACGAGAAAGCGTGGG
>CAYFGC010000097.1:0-4517 GCA_964342625.1 uncultured Candidatus Poseidoniales archaeon
GGCATGTTGTCGATCGAGAGGTTGTTCCTGCTGTTGCCGACGAAGACGAAGCCCTTCGCCTCGATGAAGTCAGGGTCAGCGAGGTTGTCCAGACGGGCGTAGTCATCGTGATGTCCCAGTGACTCGTTCTTGATCAGGGTGTGACGGCAGACGGTGCGGGTGTCCAAGCTCGGCAGGATCTCTAGGGTCTGCTCTAGCTTGTGGAAGGCCCCCTGATCGAACTTGGGCTTGCAGATGCGGTCGAATATCTCCTTGTTGGGGGCATCCACGCTGACGTAGAGCTGGGTAGGGAGAGGATCCAGGTTCTCTATCACCTTCGGGAGGCTGCCGTTCGTCACCAGGAATGTGCTGGTGCCGTGCTGGTGGCAGATGTCCAGGAACTCCCCGAGCCTGGAGTAGAGTGTCGGCTCGCCATTGAGGGAGATAGCGACGTGCTTCGGGTTCTGGGCCTCGAGCCACTTCTCCCGGTCTGCCTTCGGGTTCCCCCCGTACCCGGTCAGAAGACGCCTGTGTCCGCGAACAGACTCCAGGTACAGCTCGTAAGGGTCGTCGTCGATCTTGTTGAGGGTGTCTGAGTGGGGCTCCCTCCAGCAGTAGGTGCACCCTAGGTTGCAGGTGTCTACGTTCGGCGCCATCTGCATGCAACCGTGGCTCTCGATGCCGTAGAAGGTCCCCTTGTAGCAGGAGCGGTCGGCTATCAGGGACTGCTTGGTCCAGTGGCAGACCTTGACCCCACCATGCTCGCCGACCAGCTGGTACCTCTGCTTGGATAGCCTGCTTGCGATGCGCGGATCGATCTTCGTGACTGGGCTCTGAACCATCTTCCCCGACCTCTCTGGGTGTATTGCTCGCCTTGAATGATTCCTTAAACTCCCAGTCCCGTTCCATGCCGATGACACGCGTTGCGGCGGTATGTGTTTCCCTGGCGATTCTGCTAGCTCCTGTCTCTGGGTGCATCTCCGATTCCGAAGGGGGGACGACGATCCCCCCCGGGGATCTGCAGGTCAATCCATCACCATTGGTGGGGGCAATGTTGCAGGAGGTTGAGTTCATCGCCACAAGCCCGATGAGCGTTCACGTACCTTACTTGGTCAGAGAGGCGGGTTCCGACTTCTTCACCAATGGTACTACTCTCCACTTCAGCTCCTCGGGTAGCATTACGATCGAGATGATCGCTCCGTCAAACATCGGGAGTGCCTTCTTCATTCTCGGCTCTGGAGGGGCTTTCCAGGCACCGGGGATGCCTTACATCAGGGATTCGAACCAGTCATGGGAGGACCTCTTCGCCAGCGATGTATTCCAGGAGGGCCCTTACTCATGGGTGGAGCACCCCGTTGTCAGGGAGAACAGATCCGGTTTCTCCCAGGAGGAGGGTTCTATGCACGGGACTGGGATGATCGACGGTCTTAGCGCGTTCGAGTGGCTGGAGGAATTCGCAGACCCTGAAACCGGGTACAACGAGAGATGGGGCCCTTTCACCCTGTACGACGCCAACTACATGCGGGCTGCCGATTACCTGCAGGGATACATGGCGGGGATGGGTTGGGATGCTCAGATTCATCGGTACTGGATCTCTGACTTCTCCTACGCAGTGAACGTGTGCGGGTACAAGACCGGTACGGTCTACCCGGACGAGTGGCTGGTGCTAGGCGCCCATCTGGACGTGGCCGAACCTGGAACCCTCCCCGGGGGAGGAACCAGAGTAGGAGCTCATGACAACGGAGCTGGAGTCGCCCTGGTCCTCGAGGCAGGCAAGGGCCTGATCCAGTTCGATCACAGGAGGACTGTCGCGATTTGCCTCTGGTCGAACGAGGAGAACGGCTACGACGGAGTGGACATGTGGATAGACAACATTCCCCAGGGTGTGACAATTTCGAATTACCTCAATGCCGATGCGGTTGGGACCAACTGGCCAGGATACTACACCCTTGTCGTGGACTGCATTCCCAACGACGAGGACGAGCTGGGTGACCAGTGGGAGATGATCAGGATGCTCGAGTGGGTGGGAGTGCAGAACAACAACATCAGTGACGCCCTGCAACTCGGGAGGGAGATCTTCCACGAGGAGGGTTACGCATCCATGAAGGATGTGGACAGCTCCGACCAGAAGAGGAAGTCGATCTCAGTGCATGACAGCGACAGGGGGAGATCGGACTACGAGAGGATCGCAGACCAGCTCGGGGTGGTCAGCGTGGACTGGGGGAGCCTGACCGGCGGTTCTGACTGCTACCATGCCAACTGCGACACCGTGGAGACGATGGTCGACATGATGGTTACCGACAACGGAACGGGCGTGCAGAACCTGGTCGAGTCATTCGACCTGATATCGTGGTGGATGTTCTCGGCTGCCATGGTTCTGGACGAGACTCCGATATACGATTCCTAGCCGAACTTGATCCCCGTGCCATACGCGAAGACCTCTACGGCCTTGGTTCCCTTGGGCTTGGATGCCGGGGTCATCTCGGCCGTATCGATTCGGACATTGAGGACGTCATCCCATCCGGCTGCCTGTGCCTGCTCCCTCAGCCTCTGCTTTGCCTCTGCCCTCCCGACTGATATGACCCGGTGGATTACGTCTATCCTACCGCCGAAAATCTGGTTTATCCATGCGATCAACAACTGCCAGTGGCTGGGGGCGAAGACGATGCTCGCGTAAACGAGTCCCGTTTCCTTGATCCCGCCTACTATGTGGTCTCCCTTGAGAGTGGATAGGGGATCCTTACCGAAATGATCTATCGAGGCACTCTCCCTTAGAACTAAGTCGCTCATCCTCCTGTCCAGATTCCTTCCGCTGAAAATCACACCGTAGAGGAACATGATGGGGTAGAAAATCGCCCATAGAATCCCGAAAACGGCGAATCCGAGAGAGATTAGCAGGAACGGCCCGAAGCAGCATATCAGGATGAACGGAGGGTCCTCTTTCGCTGATACAGATTCCTGGGCCATGACGACGCCTGAGAACAGCAACACTGACAGCAGCAATGATGCGGTCAGAGTCCTCACTCTAGCGTCTATGGATCGCATCGGATCACCTGACTACTCGACTTGGACCGCTGTTCCGTAGGCAAAAAGCTCCGATGCTCCCGCGGTGACTGCGCTTGTGGCGAACCGGACGTTCACAATCGCGTTGGCCCCTCTTGCTGCGGCATCGGAGACCATGCGTGCAATCGCTTCGCTCCTGGACTCCTCCAATAGCTCGGTGTAAGCCTTCAGTTCACCACCCCCGATGTTCTTGAACAGGGCTCCGATGTCCTTGCCAATGTGCTTGGCCCTGACCGTCGAACCGCCGACTACTCCAAGATTTTGTGTTATGACTTTTCCTGCGATCGTCTCGGTGTTGACGACCATTATTCCGTCTCTTATGTGCTGCATGAGAGATGGTGGGGTGGATGTGACTTGAACTTCACTCCTCGCTGACGTGGAACGCCGAGGGAATCTCCAATGCGGTCGGGGGCCGGGTCTTGTACGATATCAGGACTAGTCCGGCAGCCAAGGTGAGCTCGCACATCAGGATGCTCCCATAGGAGGCTATCTTGGTGAAGAGGGACGCCCAGCCAATCTGGTCCATGGGGATTGATTCGTAGAATTCGTCCATCCAAGTCATGTAGGAGTGGATGAAGTAGAATTGCGAGGCCGCATGGACTGCTACCCACGTCCAAGCAAGCTTGAGGGCCGTGCTCCTGTCCTCGGCGTTCCACATCAGTATGGCAGTGGGTATGGACAGGAGGAACAGGAATGCTGAGAGTGCGGCCCCGACGTCCCATAGGCTCATCTCGGACATGCTATTTATCGATCGAATGAATTCCTCGCACTCCTCCCTCTCGGGATCGTCCTCGCATAGCTCCTCTGGGTCCATTTCATCCATCATCTGATCCATCACAATCCCTGAGAAGGCCAGGGAAACGGCTCCGAGGAGGGACGATAGCCCGAGGACCCCGATGAAGATGGCACCGCCCTTGAGCCACCAAGGGGATGGCACCTCAGGTCCGGTCTGGGCCACTCTGATGCTTCCAACCACGTGTATGGGAGAGGGCCGGCACCCAAAAGGGATGTCAGTCCATGGATCCCATCTCGACCCTGTCCTCTGAGCGGATCATCGTGTGGATGCACTGCCTGGATGGGTTTACGACGAAACCGAGCCTGAGGAAGTTCCTGCCTAGGATCATCCTGTGCTTGAGCTGCGAACGGTCTGCTAGGCACACCTCGACGTCGAAGTCCCTGGATGCGATCTCGATGGTAGTCCTGATCACCGGGCGCATGGTCTCGTGGCCACCCGTGTCTCTGATCCTCCTCCATCTGTGGAGGGGCCTCTCAGTCCACCTGCCGCCCTCCTCAAGTCTGAACCTGATCCTGGTCTCGGGGCTGGACTCGATGACCTCGATGTCAGCTGCGTGCAGGGTGTTCGACCATGCTCCTGTGTCGATCTTTGCGAGGATGGGGGGCCTGCTTAGCTCGGGCAATCCTACCCACTCCCTCCATCCTACTATGGCCGGCCTAATCACGTAATCACCACATCC
>CAYFGC010000098.1:0-4365 GCA_964342625.1 uncultured Candidatus Poseidoniales archaeon
GCATCAACAACCTCCTCTCGAACCTACGTAGGCAGAAGGACGAGATGGAAGTCGAGCTAGCCAAGGCCAACACGAAGATCCCATACTTGGAGAGCAAACTGGACAAGACAGAGGAGCTCCTTGAAAGGGAGAAGGCGAGGCTCGGTCAGGTGCTCACCGTTGCAGAGGAGATTGACGAGTCTAACCAAGCCGCACAATCGGAGCTATCCGCTAGGGATGATTGGTACGTACAGCACATGCAACTCTTCGAGGACCTCAATGAGGCAATACAGACTCGTCACGACATGATTGACAGGGCCATTGCCACGGCCAAAGAGATCCACTCCAAGCAGGAGTCATTCCAAGCCCAGAAGCAGGCAGTCATAGAGGAGATCAAAGATATGGCCGCGGATGACGACGATGAACCCGAGGCCGAGAGCGAGTAGACCTACTCGCCGACCTTCTTGATGAATCTGGCCGGGATTCCCCCCCAAGCTTCACCGTCCGGGATATTGGTCCATTTTGGGACCACGGCTCTTGATGCTACGACCGCCCCTTCACCGATGGTGCATCCGGGTTGCACGGTGCTTCCCCCTCCAACCACCGCGTTTTTCCCAACACTAACAGGTGCCAGTACAATCTCCCCACTCTCGACAAGATGCCCATTTATTGTCGCATTTCCCCCAACTACTACACCATCCCCAAGTGTAACCATATGTGCGTCATTCAACGAATCTGTGAGAATCTGCACGCCCTTCCCAATCCTTGCTCCCATCATTTTGTAGTATATGTTAACCTGCAGTGACGGCACTATGTTCTTGATGAACATCTGTGCAACCTTGTGGAAGACCAGTGACCATGCCCAAGCAATGGTGACCCAACTATTGAGGGGGTACCGTCCTTCCTTCAGAGGAGGGCGCAATAGTCCACCAAGTATTCCGCACATCAGGAGCAACGTCAACCCCCATAACAGGTATCCAATTCCCAACCCAACACAAATCCCGATAGCCTCCATCCAGAAACCCTGGGCCTTGCTCCATTCTGAGATCTCCATGAAGAGTAGGTAGGAGGGCACTGCGGCAACCCCCCAGACAACTGCAGAGAAAATCGCCACAGGTATCGTCAGCAAGTGTTGGACCAGTGAAAAATTCATGCTTCCCCAACTCACTCGATTATCAGTCCCGCTTCGATGTCCTCTTGCCTAGCTACTCTGACACCTTCTTCAACGTCTATGAAGATGAATAGCGACCATCCGATTAGAATAACGACAACTATGCTGGCCACTGCCATTCTGCTTCCCATCGTGGCTGCACTGATTGCATAGACGATGGGGCCGAAAACCGCAGCCGCCTTCCCTATGAAACCGAAGAAACCGAAGAACTCAGTGGACCGAGAAGAAGGGGTGAGCATAGTAAACAGGCTTCTGGCTTGAGCCCCAGCCGTCCCCATAACGATTCCAACCATCATCCCCAGCATTATCCATTGCTTACTTACTCCAAAGTTCAGAGGATCCCACACATTGTCCCTCAGCAGGTTTGGCCACCAGTCGGCAAGCTCTCCCTCGATAATTGTCGGGTGCTCGTCTCCAACCGATCTACTTCCATCCAAATCCCCTCCACTAAATGAAAATGAGAATCTGTGATTGGTCACATCGCCCATCTTGCTAACTAAACCACTTGCCTGTTCAACACTCAGGCTCTCTCTGACAACGTCATCATCGGACCACCTATTGCTATCGGTGGATGAGACAATCATGAACTCGAAGAATGCATCTCTGAATGACTGGTCCCCCTCACCAGTCTTGCTCACCCATCCTTTGACACTATTTTCCTTATCGTAAAGCACGGATAATTTGTATTCGCCCTCGTCCTCTTCGAAGTCGTACTGGAAGTCGTACCTCTCGTGATCGTCTTCCAGTTCCAGGGGGGCGAATCCAACAGCCAGTATGGCAACCACTGCGTAAACTCCTAAGGACCATCCGAGAACCCTCTTCGTTCCAAACCTGTTTGCCAGCTTGCCCCCGATCACTGTCATTGGCACTGCTGTGATATTCACCATCAGCAGAAGGACGAAGTTCATCGTAGGATTCAGCCTAAGGACAGAGTCTCCGAAAGCCGAAGCCATCCCTCCAATGGTGTTGATACCATCGAAGAAAAGCAGATACGATGCGAGGTAAATGGCGAGAATCTTGAATTTTCTGATTTCACCGAAGGTCTTCCTTACTTCCCCGATGCCATCTCTAACGGCTTCCATGGCCGAGCCGTATTCCTTCGGGTTTGGAATCTGAGGCTCAGGTGTATTCCTAAACAATTGCATCCCAAAACCCAGCCACCACATAGCACTAGTGACGAAGATGAAACTCAAAACCCAGGGGCTCCAAGGTTTGCTCAACCCGAAGAAACCCGTGAGTCCTACCAAGAGATGGACAATCAGGATTAGCGACCCACCTGCAAAGCCATAGGCATACCCCCAACTGGAAACGTGATCCATGGAATCCCTATCTGCTAGGCTTGGCATGAAGGCATAGTAAATCACATTCCCACCAGCGAATCCGATGTTGCCTATCACCAAGCAGAATGCTAGGAACCTGTATCCAGACCCAACCTCTAGGTGCGGGGCCACTCCCATCATTGCGGTGAATAATACCCCGACTATTGTGTACACCCAGAGTATCTTCTTCTTGATAGGCATCCGATCGGCTATTGCGCCAAGAACGGGACTTACTATTGCCACGAAAAGGCTAGCTGAACCTAGGACAATTGCATAGAAGGTATCCCCTGTGATTTTCAGACTCCCTAGTTCTGTGCCACCGCCCGTTGACAACTCGAACATGCTGGATAGTAACTGTGGAACAAGTACTGTCAGAACAGTAAGGGCAAATGCCTGGTTTGCCCAGTCGTACCAGTACCAACTCCTAAGTGCCTTGTTTTCCTCACCGCTCATTCCTTCTATTGTTCCGAAACCCATTCTACTCCGACCTCGCAGGTGCGATTAGGGTTTAGTGTATCCTACCACACCTAGTTTCATTTTCGTGAACGGACAACACGTCAATATCAAGAGCAAAGCGCCAAACGAGTGTCATGGGCAAGTCATGTGGCATCATGGGGGACGGTTCGAAGGCAGTGAAGATCCACCACCTGGTCAAGGCACCTGAGAACACCCCAGAGTCAATCTCATTCAGAGAATCATGGGATGCCAGTACTCCGGTTACGGTTTACAAGACCCCAGAAAACCTCCCAGACGGCACTCCATGCACCGCCGCAACTGTCATCCTAAGAACCAAGGGATGTGCTTGGTGGTGGAAGTCAGGATGCACATTCTGCGGATACTTCAATGATGTTAGGGACGATGTTTCCGCAGAAGATATGTTCTCGCAATGGGAATATGCAAAGAAATCAACCAACCAGTTTGAAGGGTGCCAGATGATCAAGGTTTACACATCGGGCACATTCTTCGAAGATCGGGAGAATCCACCAGAATGGCAGGAGGCAGTTCTGAAGGAGACTTCAGAGATGGGCCTTCACTTGGTTGTCGAGGCCCAAGCTCAGATGTGCACGCCCGAGAAGATTGAATGGGTCGCTGCCCGGCATCCGGGATGCACCGTGGCCATCGGTCTGGAGGCTTACGATGACAGCGTCCTCAGGTTCCATGTCAACAAGGGATTCACGACCAAACAGTGGCACAGGGCGGTAGAAATGCTGAGGGAAAATGACCTGCGTGTGAAGACATATCTCATATTCAAACCACCATTCATGTCAGAGGGAGACGCACTCACCCACACCACTTCATGGCTCATTGACGTCGCACCGTATTCTGACGAAGTCTCTGTAAACCCGATGAATATACAGAAGAACACGATAGTTGACAGACTTTTCAGGAATAAAGAATACAGATCACCATGGCTCTGGTCATTGGTGGAGATGATCAAGCGGGCCCATGAAGAACTAGATTACGCCAATTGCAGAATAATCGTACACCCGACCGCAGGGGGGAAGATTAGAGGCGCTCACAATTGTGGCTCTTGTGACTCAGAGGTAGTAGCAGCTATAGAGAGGTATTCGGTCTCTGGAGACACCGTTGAGTTCGACCACCTGGGATGCTCATGCGAGGCACATTGGAAGGCAGAGTTGGACAACGACCTCAGTCTTCCCGTAACACTAGGTTATGGGACATTTAGACGTGGAAATCCGACAGACCTAGTTCGTGCCCCTTGAACCAATTGACAAACTGTATCCGCCCAATGCTTAAGGGCAAATCTCCGGTGGTAGAGCCGGAATTGTACGATTCCGGGGTGATTGATTGTCCGATGACGGGTCCACTTTGATTGGCGAGTTCCTTCAAGGCGAGGGAGAACCATCGTCTTCATGGGTAATGCTGGTAATGGGG
>CAYFGC010000099.1:0-4317 GCA_964342625.1 uncultured Candidatus Poseidoniales archaeon
CCCCCCTGGTAGGTCAAATCCACCTTTTCAGGAAACGCAGTAGGATTGGTCAATTCGCAATTAATCAGATTATTCCCAAACCCGCTCGGATCTATTTCCATCGAGTCATCACATTCCAGATCCGCATCCGGCAGCACTTGGGCCGAACTACTGGGAGAAATGCCGCATACCATCAGCAGACTGGCAATGAAAACGACCGAGTATGACCGATTTCTCATGAATATCCCTGACTCGGGACCGTCATAGACATTCGTGTGGTTCGATACTGAACTCTTCGATTTGCTCCCTCAAAGCATTCATGTCAACTACTCGCGCCGAAAGTAGTAATGGGAGAGGGTTCGGACAAGCCGAAGGTCGAAATCGCCTCTCAGAGCACCAAGGTGACTAGTGGCACCGATGTCCAGGAGAAACTCATCGTGGCAGCCAGGGTTTTCTCAGACCTCTTGAAGCCCACATACGGACCAAGAGGACTCGACAAGATGCTCTACAAGACCGATGGAACCACCGCGGTTACCAACGATGGTGCGAAGATAGTCGCCGAGCTCCTAGTCAAGCATCCAGCGGCGAAAATGATGGTCTCGATGGCGGAATCACAGGAGGAGGACTGCGGAGACGGAGTCACCACTGGGATGCTGCTTTGTGGATCACTTTTGATAGAGGCTAACAATCTATTCAGAAAGGGACTTCACCCCCTGACTCTAGTGGGGGGATACGAAATCTCCCTGCAAGCAGCAGTCTCGCAGATAGAAAAAGACGCATCCGAGACAGACGATGGCAAACTCTTGGCAGTAGCGGAAACCTCTCTCAGGGGCAAGGTTGCCGAATCTGCCCTAGAAGTGTTCTCACCACTAATAGTTGAGGCCTTGAACACGGTCTTCGAGAACCGAGGAGAAGCCCTAGCCCAACACGTATCCATGTTCAAGACCGGAACCGGCGGAGCCAGGGACTCCCGCTTGGTCAAGGGAGTAATCTTTCGCAGGAGGGTTCTGATGAGTGACCTCCCGAACGATGTCCGGGATGCAAATGTCGTCTGCATTGACGGGGACATCAAGATCAGGGAAATGGTCAGGGATGCGGAACTGAAGATTACCAATGCAGACGACCTGGACTCTTTCATTGGGGCGGAGCAGGACAGAAAGATGGAGATCTCCAGGGGGATAAGCGAATCTGGTGCTCGAGTGGTCCTATGCTCCGGAGAGATCGACAAGGACATCCTCCACACTCTCTGTGACAACGGCATCCTAGCCGTGGAGAAACTTGACTCTTCTGAGTTGAGAAACGCATCCCAGGCCACTGGTTCTCGAATAGTCGAGAACCCACTCGACATTGAAGAGGACGACTTGGGGTTCTGTGGCAGTGCATCATGGATCAGGAAGGAATCTACCGACGAGGTGGAAGATGTGATCAGAATCGAGGATTGCCGAAACCCGTCTATTGTCACGATCGAGGTAGGGGGCGCAGGTGAGACCGGAACCGAGGAGATCATCAGGGGGCTTCACGACTCCCTCAGGGCAACATCGCTGGCCTTGTCCGAGGACGTGCTCCCAGGAGCAGGATCGACCCACAGCAGGATTGCCCATTCAGTCAGAGCCGCCGCGGAGAGCCAAGGAGGACGGGAGCGTCTTGCAATGGAGGCATTCGCCAGAGCGATGGAGACGATTCCAGCCACACTAGTCGAGAATGCGGGCGGCGAACCGCTGGACAGGGTCCTTGAACTCAGATCGACGACTCTTGGTGATAGCCCAATCGGCATTTCCCAAGACGGCAAGATCTGGGAGGTGGATGGGGTCTGGCACCCAAGGTCGGTAATAGAGAACTCACTGGAGGCAGCCACGGAGACGGCAATGGGAATGTTGAGGATAGACCAGGTCATTTCAGCGAGAGGCGAATAGCCAACCGCGAAACTTCAAGCCTCTCGCACACACGCATTCCACATGGAGCGACCAAGGGCGCTAATCAGCGTCTGGGACAAAACCGGAATCGAGGGACTGGCCACATCCTTGAATTCAATGGATTGGGAGATAATCTCCACAGGGGGGACGGCCTCGAAGCTGAGGGATGCTGGAATCGAAGTCACCGACGTATCCGAGGTCACAGGTCACCCGGAGGTTTTCGATGGCCGGGTCAAAACCCTCCACCCCGCTGTCCACGGGGGGATACTCGTCAGACGGGACTCTGACGATGACATGCACACCCTGTCCGATCTCGGCTATGCTGGGATCGATCTGGTTTGCGTCAACCTCTACCCCTTCGAGGAGACAGCTGCCAGGGAACCACCTGCTAGCGATCAGGAACTCATCGAGATGATAGACATCGGTGGGCCAACGATGGTCAGATCCGCAGCTAAGAACCATGCAGACGTCATCATAGTCACGGCACCAGAGCAGTATGAACCAGTCTTACGTGCCCTTTCGGAATCCAATGGCAGACCATCTGGCGTAGGGCTGGAAATGAGAAGAGAACTAGCCCTATCTGCATTTCAATCCACGGCAGCATATGACAGCTCGGTTTACAACGAGCTATCGAGCAGATACTCGGAGAAAACGATACCCAGTAGGATACACGTCTCGTCAGGGGAGGGCCGAGAGTTGAGGTATGGGGAGAATCCCCATCAGCCCGCCTCATTCTTTCCGGCCTCTGGAGCCCCGTCAGGACTCTCAGCAGCGGTTCAACATGGGGGGAAGCCCCTCTCCTACAACAACTACCTGGACCTCGATGCCGCACTCAGACTCGCTCGGTCCCTCAAACAGACTTGCGATTTCGCAAACCACTCCTGTGTTGTGATCAAGCACACAAACCCCTGCGGCGCCTCGGTCGCAGATAGCCAGGTTTCCGCATGGGAAAACGCTCTGGCAAGCGATCCCGAGAGCGCGTTCGGTTGCGTGATAGCCTTCGACCAGGTGGTGGGGAAGGAAACCGCAGAGGCAATCGGCAAGCACTTCTTCGAGTGCATGATTGCGCCCGGCTACGAGCCCGAGGCACTGGATCTCCTCGCTGAGAGCAAGAACAGGAGGATGCTGGCGCTGGAACCACTGGGGGAATATCCAGAGGAACCAACGATTCGTCAAGTGCAAGGAGGTTGGCTATCTCAGGCCCAGGGGCCGCCTAGCATAGACTGGGAGAATGCACGCTCCGTAACCACAAGATCCCTTGATGCAGAGGGTCTCAAACTAGCGAGGTTCGGAATCTCCGTCATAGCAGAAGTCCAGTCCAACGCAATCATCCTCGTTAGCAAGACGGGCTCTGGTTTCGCAACCGTGGGCATCGGACCAGGGCAGACTAGCCGCGTGGAGGCCGTTCGAATCGCCTCGAGGAGGGCTGGTGACAGGGCCAAGGGAGCAATGATGGTCTCCGATGCCTTCTTCCCGTTCCGTGACAGCATCGACACATCGAACGAGATCGGGATTTCCAGCGTAGTGCAGCCAGGCGGATCAATTCGCGACGACGAGGTAATAGAGGCCGCGAACGAGTTCGGGATGGCAATGCTATTTACTGGCACACGCCTCTTCAGGCACTAAGTGGGATGATGGACTGGAAACAAACTTTGGCCGCCGGCTCTGGGACTGGAGCAGTATTGGCCACTCTAGTGTCACTGATTATGATTAAGATCGGGCTCGAACCACCTTCATTTGGAGTGGCTATTGCCGTCTTCCTCGGGATGATTTTCCTTTCTGCATACTCAGTCAAGAAAATCTCACAATCCATGGGTTGGTTTGACCCGAGTCTTAAGGTCTTGATCCCAGTCTCAATTTTGACGTTCATTTTACCACTCTTAGGTGCGTCTTTCGGAGCACCAAACTCCGATTTGACAACACTTGCATCATTGGTTTTACTAGGATTGCTAGGAGGGACATTCTGGAGTCTACCCATTGCTGGCTGGGCCTACTACAACTCCACACGAAACCCTCAGTGAAAACCATCATACATCGGGCCTCGATGCCCCATTGTGACCAACCCCACGAGGCCTAGTTCGAATGCCTATGACGACTTGGTCTCAGCCATTGGCAACACCCCTCTGATTCGGTTGAACAGAATCACAGAGGGGCTGGATAGATCCTCCGTCTGGGTCAAGCTAGAGAGGTGCAACCCCGGCGGCTCGATTAAGGACAGAATCGGATTGCAGATGGTTCTGGATGCCGAGGAGAAAGGCCTGCTGAAGCCAGGTGGGACGATTGTAGAGGGGACTTCCGGCAACACCGGAATCGGGCTTGCGATGGTCGCGGCGCAGAGGGGGTACCGATGCATCTTCACCATGGCAGACAAGATGAGCAAGGAGAAGATAGACCTCCTCAGGGCCATGGGGGCCGAGGTCCACGT
>CAYFGC010000100.1:0-4273 GCA_964342625.1 uncultured Candidatus Poseidoniales archaeon
AAATCATCCCGCTGAAACCACTCATCTGGGCTTTAGCAACCTCATGCATCGGGTGGGACTCCAATCCGGGGTAGACCACCTTCGAAACCTTGGGGTGCCCTTCTAGGTAGGACGCGATCTTCTCGGCATTCTCCCAATGCCTCTGCATCCTGAGGTGCAGTGTTTTGAGGCCCATTATCACAAGCCAGCAGTCGAAGGGGCTGGGAACCGCTCCGACGCTCTTCTGGATGTACTTCAGACGCTCGAATAGATCAGTCCTGTCGGTTACGATGACTCCACCAATGATTTGGTTGTGGCCACTGAGATACTTAGTGGTGCTGTGAAGCACTAAATCCGCACCGTACTCCAATGGTCTGAGGAAAACCGGAGTCGCGAATGTAGTGTCCACCACATACAGAAGATCATGGCTCTTCGCAATCTTCCCAACCGCCTCGAGGTCTGTGACCTTCAGGAGCGGGTTCGTAGGCGTCTCCACCCACACCATCTTCGTCTCCGGTCGAACCGCGTCCTCTACATTCGAAGCGACCTGGGAGTCGACATAGGTGAACTCAACCCCATAGTTCGTCATGAGCTTGTTGAACAGCCTTGCAGTTCCTCCATACACGTCGTCACAGCAAACGACGTGATCGCCTTGGCTGAGCAACTTCATGCAGCTGTCCGCACTAGCCATCCCACTGGAGAACGCAATCCCGTGCTTCCCCCCCTCCAGGGCTGCCAAGTGATTCTCCAGTTCCTGCCTCGTGGGGTTCGAAGACCTGGTGTAGTCGAACCCCTTGTCCACACCTATCTCCTCCAGCACGTAAGTTGCAGTCTGGTAGATTGGGGGGACTATCGCGCCCGTTGTTGGGTCTGGCTTGCTTTTTCCTCTTACAGAGATCGTGTCGAAATCCATGTGACTCTGACTTGGGGTACTGGTCACAAGCAAAATAGTTTCAGTTAGCCAACTTCTCTCGTTCTCACCTTCGAGGCGACATACCAAACACCGGTCATTCCCACGAGGATGATGGTGATGGAGCCGAAGCCGGGGTCCGCCCCATCCCAGGAAGAGGGATCGGAAAACACGCCGTCCCCCAGCGTCGAAATATACCAAACGAAGGTGGCAGAAGTGAGGGTCATGAGCGCTATAAGGGCAATTATCCCAGACTTTGCGTGTCTTGGAATGGTCTTTCCTGTTGCATAGTAATCCAACATTGCTGAGCCAAAGAATCGATTCGTCATCGTCCACCTGAACATCCTCTCGCTCGAGTAAGAGAACAGGAAGGCGGCCGGTACCGCCCATGAGACGGTAGGCCATCCCGGAACCCAGATACCAATGATTGCGAACCCAATAAACAGAAGGCCGAGTCCGAAATACAATCTCTTTAGAACTGGGTTGCTAGACACGCAGTACCTCTCGACGATCTCGTCTAGACTCTCAATTCTCTCCATCTGATGTTAAGAATCCCCACTAATACTTCCTTTAATTGTAATTACCCACCCAAGACTCAAGCGAGGGCTCCTCGCCACGAGAGCATGGGAGCCCCCTTCGCACTCCCCCGAGTCGGATCCATCGAAGAACCTCTAAGATTAGCAGTACTGATTTCCGGAGGCGGGTCAGGCCTAGCCACTCTCCTGAAATTCCAAGCCGAAGAGCCCCGATGTCACCAGACGGCTCTGGTTCTGGCAGATAGCGAAGGCGCCGGAGGACTCGAGCACGGGAGGCGATCTGGAATCGAGTCCAGGGGAGTTCCATTACCTACTGATTGCCCTGCCAAAGATCGTCGTCTGGCACATGAAGAAATTATCGAAAGCCACCTCCGGTCGTTCAACGTGGAACTGGTAGTTCTCAGCGGATACATGAGGATACTGACCCCTTCATTCGTAGGTAAATGGAAGGGTAGGATAGTCAACGTACACCCCTCATTGCTACCAGATTTCCCCGGGGCTCATCCTCACAGAGACGTCCTCTCAGCAGGGGTCCAGATAACCGGTTGTACAGTGCACTTGGTCGACGAGGGAGTCGATACCGGACCTATCCTAGCACAAAGAGAAGTCCCAGTGATGGCAGACGATGATGTGACCTCGCTTCAGGAAAGGGTCAAGATAGCCGAGCACATCCTCTATCCCGAGGTAATAGATTTGCTGTGCACCGGTCAGATTTCACTCTAGGTCCGCAGGAGTATTCACGTTCAGGAGGATAGCTGGGTCCTCAACAAGAACAGAATGCCTGGCTTCTGCGAACTGCACCCGGAGCGGCCTTCTGTCGCCTTCGATTATCTCGAGTACTTCCTTGGTCCGAATCAAAGAAAGTAGGGGATGCCCCCTCTCTCCATCATGGGGCATAATCAGGCAATCATCAGCACCGAGCATGTCTTGGAGGGAGAAAAAAAGATCCGAAGAGGCCCAGGGGTAGTCCACGGTGGCTAATTGGAGCAACCCGTCTTCGCACTCCGGGTCGAGGAGGGCCTCTTCTATCGCATCTATTGGGCCCGCGTGCGTGATCGAGTCGAGAACCCACTCTATGTCCAGATCTGGGCCAATGGCTGACCCGTATTCCTCAACGTCCTCGGGCTGTGCGACTGCAATCCGAATCGGCTCTAGGTTGGCTGTGGCGAGCGAGATTGCCGCTCGCTCAATCATGGCTGACCCATCAATCTCGATAAGTGCCTTGTCGCGTCCCATCCGCGAGGACCTCCCTCCCGCTAGTAACAGCGAACGCATTCTCTACCTCAACTCGTCCAAGCGCCTCAAGGCGTGATTAATCTCTTCCATCAGGTCCAATGCCCTGTTTATCAGCATCTCCCGATCCTTCCTCGCAGAGGTCCCCGCAAGCCACTCCATCAGTTGGGTAATGTCCTCGGCATCCCTCTTAATTGTCCACTCAAGGACTTCCTCGGCTACCGGGTCATCCGATGGTAGCAACCTCTCGACCATGAGCATCAGAGGGGCTACCGATGAATTAGTGCTATGGTATTCCCGACCCCACCCTGTCTCTTATCCTGCCTAGAAGGGAATCTCCGTCGGGTACCTTCACCTTCACGAGTTGGGCGACTACGTCGTCTCCAACCTCCCTATCGGAGTTAATCGCTGCGAATGCTGAGATTAGAGCCAGGTGAGACTCTACCAGCCGTCCTTCGCACCATGACCTCAGTAATTCGTCACTCGGCCTCTCATGGCCCGCACGAAAAATCTCCTCGATACTAAGAAGAAGCGCCTCGGCTGGCTCAGTGGAGTTGATTGACGAGGCTAGAACCATCCACGGGTCGACCCCGGCCCTCTCGCTATCCAAGTTGGCCAGTAGCAATGCCGAGAGTGCGACATCCTCCCTCCCATGCCTCTTCCAGAGAAGCGGTATCAATTTCCACAAGACCCGTTGGTCCTCTCCTGCCTCGGTGATCAACCAAGAAGCGACCCTTCTCAGGATTTCATCGGGAGTGCCAAGATGGAAAGAGTATCCAGCAGAGTTGCCAAGGCGATCAGTGCTTGACTTCATTATCATCGCCGGGACCCCGATTGGGTACGCCTCCCGGACGGTTTTCGCTAGGATACGATGAGATCTGTGGGACCTCCTGGGCTGTTCTCCAAGGAACTCGTCCAGAATCCGCTCGCTGCTCATCTGAACTACTGCTTCCTAGAGAGTATTTTGACGTTATCTAAAATATCGCGAAGTCCTTCCACCGAGTCATTTAGGCGCATTCTATATTCGTCGATGAAGGACCTGTGGACGATTTCTTCCAATTGCCGGTCTAGGCTTCTGGCAATCGCTCTATGCTCGGCATCTTCGATCAGGAACATCTTCCTCAGATACGCTATTTGTGCCAACACGTCATCGGATCTGTCAGTGTGGATTAGCATGGCTTCGAGAACCTGGCCATAGACCAACCTCATCTCGTTCTTCTCTATCTGGGAACCGCTAACCCCCTCCTCCTCGCCAGAAAGAATCGCATCATAGATCCTCTTTGGCTCACCCTCTTCAAGTCTCAATGCATGGGCGAGCTTCACTAGAATCCTCTTCTCCCCATTTGACAACTGGCCGTCTCTAAGGGCGAGCCTAGATGCATTCAAGAAAACCCTAGAACGGTCGTCCTCAGACCAAACCCCTTCTGCCATGCCCGCTACGGGAGGCTTCCACCCTTAACGACTAGGTCTTAGGCCAAAAAAGACCTCAGAGACAAACAGGAGCATTCATGAATGCCCCGTGCGCCGGACAGATTGCTAATCAGCCACTCCCGGGCGCCCTGCGCCCATCCGAACCCCCCCTGCCAAAATGGCGAAAACGGGGGCAAGGCCCCCG
>CAYFGC010000101.1:0-4251 GCA_964342625.1 uncultured Candidatus Poseidoniales archaeon
AGGCCAATTACGTGTAGCATAGAATGCACGCAGTCATGAGCCGACATGTACGACTTCTCCTGGTTCCCATCGCCCAAAACCTCCAACCTCCCCGGGTCCCTCTTCAGCTTGTGGATGAAATCAAAGATTACCCCGTGAGTACCCCTTGGCCCGACTATATTTGCAAACCTGTGGATGAACCCCTGTGCCCCAAATGTTCCAGACCATGCAGTAATTAGCGCCTCGCTAGCTAATTTTGACGCGCCGTAGAGAGAAATCGGCATTACCGGCCCATAGTCCTCAGGAGTCGGCATCACCCCAGCCTCCCCGTAAACGGCGGAAGATGAAGCAAATGAGATTCTGCCAACCTCTGAGACCCTCATCGCCTCGAGGACATTGTATGTCGCCATGGTCCCCTGCCTCAGATCGGTGTCCGTGACCTCCGTACCTAGCCTGATGTCAGGATTTGCTGCTAGGTGGTGAACGGTCTCGACCCCCTCCATAGCTGCTATCACAGCATCTCCGTCCAGAAGGTCCCCTCTGCAGACCTCAACCGAACCGCTCCCTTGGTGGTGGGATAGGAACTCCTCCCTCCCACTGCTGAAGTTGTCTATTACTCGGACCTCCTTGCCCTGTTCGACCAAAGCATCTACTAGGTGGGAACCGATGAAACCGGCACCTCCGGTGACCAAGTCCATGGATGGTCGCGACTACTATTGCCCCTTGAGGTCATCGGACAACGGTGTTCTCATTCTCACCTCTTAATCGACAAATTCTGTTGGCAGTTATGCGAACGCTTCATTTGGCTTGGGTACGGGAACGTGAACGTGACTTCGAGAGATGGGCCCTCCCAACAGGACGAAGAACTAGTATTCTGGGCATGGTTCTTCGAGAGGATTAGCCCAATTTCTAACTATCTCACGAAGTTAGGACAAGAAGTCAGGGAGAGCCCAATAGGAGGTTTCCTGGACACTGCGGGACAATTGGTGAGCGATGTCTCCGACACATCCCACATGGTGGCCCAAAGGACGGCCGAACTGACGTATAGCGCCATACTCAGGAGCCCTGCGTACCTGATAGTGACCCTCCTTCTGGCTTCGGCCCTGATTGGCTGGAGAGCAGAGGACTTCGAGCACCAGATCAACGGCGACGTTGAGATATACCTACCCGATGGAGCCAACTCAACTGCGCTACTCAATGAGGTCCGAACTCAATGGTCTACCGATATCGTGATCCTCTATGTCCAGACCGACAATGCCGCAGTGGGGGCTGACCATGGGTCCGACAACATCACTGATGCGTCTATTCTGAATCAAATATCATGGATCGAAGGGGACGACAACAATGCAGGTGAAAGCGGATACGGTAAGGGGTTGGACTACAACAAGGAAGATCGCGGTTCACATGCCTGCAATAGTCCGATGACAGGATGCGATGGAGTTGTCTGGATACTCTCCCCAGCTCAGATAATCAAGGAGGCAAACTCGACGAACTACAGGTTCTCCTGCGCAGTCGAAAAGTACGGCCTTCCCGGTTCAGACGGAAGCTGTGCGATTGCGAGCCAGAACCCGAACGAGGGCTACTCAATTCCACAGGGCGACGGTGCTCAGGAGAGGATCGACGGTTATGTGGATAACTCGGGAGAGCTAATGTCGAACTTCGTCATGGACACCAATAACGACGGGATATGGGACACTGGCGTCATAATTATGGGAATTTCCTTCGATATGACCAATACGGACATTACCCCAAGGACCGATCTCAAGACCGGTGAAGAAATCAGGGATCACAAGGCATTCATTTCCTACGTTAAGGCACTACTGTCATCCGACTCAGCAAGGCAGGTGAATGCTGGGACAAATCAGCCAAATTGCGATCTGTGCACCAAGACTTGGGACAGGACATGGACCATGGACCCGGAGCGTTTGGACACGATTCCGCCAAGGAGTGCGGTCACCGTTACCGGACTAACTCCAGTTCTGCATGACGTTTCCGATTCGATTTACGAGGAGTTGCGATACACCATGCTACCAATCAGCCTCGGCCTCGTGGGGCTTACAATGTTCATCCTACACCGCAGCTGGAAGGTTCTGATCATCTGCGGCACGCCTATCGCGATGAGCCTCGCAGTTACATTCGGGTCAACAGTCCTCTTCGACATCATGCTGACCCCTATGATAATTTCAGCAGGGCCAATACTGGTGGGACTTGGTGTAGACTATTCCCTCCATCTGACTAACAGGATAGAGGAGAACCGGGTTGAGATTCTGAAAAAGATGGAAGAGGATGCATGGGCTTCGAGACGTGACGGCGAAGAGGTTATCGAACCCGATCCATTCGACCCCGAAATCAGCCTCACTGCGAATGTCAGGGCCGCTATGACCACTGGAAACGCCATTTTCTTGTCCGCCCTGACAACGATAGTCGGATTCAGCGTTCTGATGTGGCACAGCCTAGTCCCCATTGAGCCCATGAGGACGGTGGGCAAGACACTCCTGATCGGCATCTCGACCACCTTCCTGATATCCATGCTAATGGTTCCTGCTTGGATCGAACTGCTCAGATATAGGAAGGGGGACTCAAGCAAACTTTTCAGAAGCAGCGTAGTTGACTCTTCCAGGAGAAAGAGGATCGAGGAAGAGAAGGCTGCAGGAGCCAAATCCTCGCCTAGGAGGGAGCGTGACTCTGCAATAGACACATCTGACGTTTTTGGCACCATCCTTGGGATAAACAGCCTACTATTCTACGTCGTTTCCACAGCCATCTTCACTGGTTCTCTAGTTATCTTCACCGACCTCACTCGCGATGGTTCCCTAATACTGGGATTCACACTCTCGACAACCCTGACATTCTCTCTTCTAGATGACTTCTGGGATGCGGTCGGAAAGGTCCCACTGAAAGCCACGCTCCTGGTCATTCTGGTCTCTTCCGCAGCGACAATATGGGGGGGCATGATGTTCAAGGAACAGCTGGGCAAAGACATAACCGGATCATCGGACGAAGTCCCCCCCGGCCTAGAGTCATATGAGGCACTGAGGGAGTACAGCATAGTCTTCGAGGGCGGCCAGACAAACATGTTCATCGTAGATGCCACCGAGAGAGGCCGCCAGAACGAAACTGCCCCTATCCGGGATCTGCCTATACTGGATGCAATCGAGCATATGCAGGAAATGAAGATTGATAACGTGGCGAATACCACAACCATCAGCCTCGTTAATATCCTCAAGGCGGTACACGTGGATGTCGAGATAGGCGGTCTGGAGATATATGACCAGAGCCTATGGGAGCTGATTCACGATGAATGCTGGGACGAATCATCCAATCCGCTAAGGCCGGAGTGCTGGCCGTACTCTGTCAGCAGCAGAGAGGACATGGTCAACATCGCCTTCGACACACTAAGCCCCGAAGTCAGGTCCATGCTGATGAACTCAGATGACGGGGAAGGGGAGACAAAGACGCTGGTATACGTAAACCAGCCATACATCAATTTGGCAGTAGCTGGAGGACTGAGGGAGACAATCGATGGACACCTGGACGAGGGCGGCTGCTCGACCCCACTGATGTGCAACGCACTCGGCATGGAGGGCGTCTCAAACTCGTTACTCACCGGAGGGCTCCCCGTATCTCTGGACATCAATGACGGAATTCACCAGGCCCAATCAAAGACCACAATCGCTACCATGCTCATACTGCTTCTAGTCATGGCGTTCCTGTTCAGGTCCGCCAGACTCGCCATTTTCACAATGACAGCGGTGGGGGTCGTCGTCCTCTGGCAGCCGCTGCTTATGTGGTTCTACAAGGTCAACGTCAACGTGTTCACAGCGATGATTGGGACTTTGGTATTCGGGATAGGCGTCGATGACTCCATACACATCATAGATCGCATCAAGGACGAGCGAGAGACGCCAGCCGGGATTCAGAAGTCAGTTTCCAGGACCGGTCGGACCATTTTCGAGACTACCGCCACGACCTGCACCGGTCTAGCCGCCGGCCTTTTCGTCGCAATTCCCGGGCTACAGAACTTCTTCGTTCTGATGATGCTTCTGCTCGTCCTGGCACTGCTCACTAGCTCCATCCTCCTGCCAAGCCTAATCGTGGCATACCACGAACTCTCCCACGCCCTACGGGGCAAGATTGGGACTTGGCAAGACTACGGGGAGAGCGGTTCAATCGCCGACTCTTCACCGGTCGACGCCGTTGTCTTCGACTAGGATAGTTTGGCGAGGGTGCAGGGAGTAAGCCCCTTTCTGTTCACCTTTCGGCTGGTCGCAT
>CAYFGC010000102.1:0-4241 GCA_964342625.1 uncultured Candidatus Poseidoniales archaeon
GGGTTACAAGCTCCGCAAGCTCATGTGATATCCAGGCTACACTATGGGTCCAGCGACTTTTGGACGGTAGGGTCCGGCTTAATCCCGACGGTTGGAATCACATCGAGAGGGGGAGGAGGGTCTTCCAACTGGGTTGGGCGAGTTTCTTCGACTTTGGTCCCGTCATAGGTTGTGGAGTCTTGTGTGTTAGGACCCCATGCATCCCTTCTACGGTGAACTTTACCCTTAGTTCCACCATCCTATCCCTCTCTGCTGTGGTCGCCTGCTCGGCGTCAAGCTCGAAAGAGGAAGATGGGTCTCCCGATTCGTTCACCAGGCTGAGGGTTGTCCCCGATAGACTGGCTCTGGGGGAGAAGTCGAAGTCTTGTGGGTCATTCATGCTCACCTTTGCATCTATGACCAGTCGGTCCCGGATGGACACCTTGGTAATCTCGAACGACTTTGCCACGTCACGGCCAGAGAGTGGTGGTTGAAAGGTCTTCGCTCAAAGGGGTTCAGACGCTCACTTCGCTGATCCTCAGAACTAGAACTACGAATTGTGCTTCCAATGCCCAGTCGTTGCCTTGATCGGGATCCACTCCATCCACTGGTGTGTCGGGATCGCATTCCAAAGCCGTGATTATCCAGAACCAGTCGCCCTGTCCGAATCGACCATCTGGGTCACTGAGTAGTGATTCCTCCAGTGCCTCCTTAGAGTCCGCATATACCGTGTAGTCGGATTGCGGCAGGGGGTTCATCTCGCTCCTCTCTATTGTCGCTGAGGAGTTCTGTGTGATGTTTTCTTGAGCGGTTGCCACGCTGTAAGACCACCCTGATGAGGGGTTGTCGACCTCTAGGGTGAAGTTGTCCTCCGGCCACATAATCGGAAGGATATCGCGAGTCAAAGTGAGGGTAGCTGTGACGTCAATCAGCCGTGCTCCATCGCCCGGCTGGAACTGGATCTCGTGGAATTCTCCTTGCTCAAGGTACCCTGACCAGTCGTAGTCGACATGAACCTCCTCCCAGACGATTCGGAAGGAACGGGAGATTACACGAAGTGTCCAGAGGGTGGTGTTTGTCCCACCACTGTCATCGGTCACAGTAACAGAGCCGGTGATATTGCCTGCCGAGGAGGTGGTCAGGAGAGTAACTGCGCCGCTTCCGTCTTCGTCGTTGAGAGGATCGCTGTCACCATCCGAGTCTGTGCTTGCATCGAAATCCCAGACAATTTCGACTCCCCCTCCCTCTGGGTCAAAAGATGAGCTGGCGTCTAATCTGGCCTCCTGACCGGTTTTCACAAAGTCGGGAATGTCCAGGATGATTTCCGGAATCGCGTTGACGAAGATTGTGAGCGATGCCGCATCGGAGTCTCCGTTGTCGTTGAAGACCTCGACCCTTACCTCGAAGACCCCTGCCTTGTCGAAAAGATGGCTGATCACCCCCTGCTTTGTCGTCTTCGTCTCTCCGTCTCCGAAGCTCCATCTGTATTCGTCGATAATTGTCGGTTCGGGAGTAGTGGAAGAGCGTGCATCGAAGTTTACCGACTCTCCAGAGTTAACCATGTCCCTATCCGAGGTAAGGCTCGCATTCGGGCTACCGGGGCCAATCCCCCCGCATCCGGCCAGGGATTGGGTCAGCATTAGTAGAATCAAAAGCGCTGAGGCCCTTCGCCCGCCGTCTTCCATGGAAGGAGAAAGGTGAGCCCCCCTCATATGGGTGTTGGGCTTTGTAGACGAGAGTGGTCGTTTGGTAGGGTTCATGCAGGATGGCGAGAGGGAGTGGTCGTGAATCCGGGAATTCTGGATGGCTTGAGGGTCCTTGGATTGGACTTGGAGACTACGGGATTCAACCCCAGAGAGGATAGGGTGGTACAATTCGCCCTGGTAGGTAGTGATTCTGATGGCTCTCATTTGAATCTTAATTCACTGGTCGATCCCGGATGCAGGATTCCAAGTGAGTCGAGCAAAGTGCATGGGATTTTCAATGACGACGTTCGCGGGGCAGGAAGTTTCGAGGAGCATGTGGATTCAATGAGCAATCTGATGGATGGTGCTGTCATTGTTGGACACAATGTTCTGGCATTCGATTGGAGGTTCGTGGAAATGGAATGTATCAGGATAGGAAGAGAGGCCCCCGTTCCACTGGCGATAGTCGATACGTTGGTTCTTGCTAGGAGTTTCGATGTTCCCGGACGGCACAATCTCGGAATGCTTTGCAAGAGGTTCGGGATAGGTTTGGAGAGGTCTCACAGTGCGGATGCCGATGCAGGGGCAACTCTCCTTCTGCTGTGGAAGTTCATGAGGGAGTATCCGGGGAAATTCAAGGGAACCGTAGAAGAAGTGCTGGATTCAATCGGAAATCGACCTTAGGAGGGGGGACCACGGGAGAACCTCAGACCAATCCCCCATGTGGACTATCTTGCCATCGACTCTGACACTTCCTAGAAACAGGTACCCTTCTGGTTCATCCCGCTCAATCTGCCTAATTTTCTCAAGTGCCTGTCCCTTGAGAATAGCACCGAATCTATAGTCGGAACCAGTAAGTGATCCTTCGCGGCCCGTGGGTGTGGTTCGTTCGAAAAGTGCAACTCCTGAATCGGGGTCGAGCCTCACGAGTTTGGTTACTTCGTCTCTGAAGGTTCCCCCTTCATCGAGTAGGCCTTCGCTACGAGAGGCCCACCAATCCGGGCACCACGCCTTCCAATCGCAAAATGAGCAAGCGGATTCACTGGGAGTAGCTTGAAACGGGTCCTCAGTGACCTTCATCGACTCCCATGCATCGATTGCCTCCTCCAAAATGGAAGGGCCGTCTGCAACGTAGATTGTCTCGTTCGAAGAGTACCAACCCTCTGCGATTATCGATTTTTGCTCTGGGCTCCTCTGCCTCATTAGGTCCCGGTAGAATAGCAACTGCCTTCTGACCTTCTCGTCGAGCCCTGATCTCGGTGGTCTTCCGGTCTTGAGGTCTGCAACTATCCAACCGACTTCCTCCTCGCTGGAGTCGGGATCAAGAATCAACAGGTCAAGTCTGCCCATCAGCCTGCCACAATCAGACTCCAGGGTAGCCTCCGTTGCGAGGACGATTGACTGGACTTGCCTCCAGGCCTGAGTCGAAACCTCCGAGAGGCCCCGTTTTGGCAAACCAGCCTTCTCAAAGAGGAATCCTAGAGCACCGATTAGGCCTTCGTGAGCCTTGCTGAACATCTCATGTTTCCACCTTGGATGTCTTGGGGTTTCCATGAACTCCTGCCTCTCTGCCTTCCAGTTTCTTTCTAGGACCTCTCGGGCTGTTGACTGAAGCCACCCCACTTCCCCACCGTCCCTGTCTGAGATATCCAGATTGCACATATCCTCTACGGTGTTGTGAATTGCTGTGCCCACTGAAGCAGCCATGCCTGCCTTTCTAGGTAGGCCCTGCCGAGAAAGCCAGTATTTCCTTGGGCACTCCTCGAACCGGTTCCACGAGGACGGAGAAATCTGGAAATCCTGGACTATGGTCATTGTATCCGTGTCCCGCAGAATTGAGGCGGGGGGGTGGGAACGATTAACACCATTGAGTGGATTGTAGAACCATGGCGGAGGCACCACTTGTCGAGGTAAACGAAGGCGTGAATTCTTCTGGTGCCCTCCTAGTGAGTTGTTTCCCATCGGTTGGATTCGTCAGCAGCATAGTTGCGCACTTCTTGGTGGAAAAGCTCGAGTTGGAGTTGGTTGGGGGGGTGAGGCATCCGAACCTCCCCCCGGTATGCCTAGTCCAGGACGGCAAGCCCCTCCCCCCACTGAGGTTCTATGCCGGAGAGCCGATATGCAATATGGAACAGTGCGACAAGGTCGTTCTGATTGCCTCGGAGATCCAGATTCCTCCGGAGTTGAACCTCCCTCTATCATCCAGTCTAATCGATTGGTTGGAGGATTCCGGTGTCAGCTCCACGATAATGGTGGACTCATTCGCCCATGGGATAGAGAGTAGCCACAGTATCTTCGATGACGACGAGGGGATGGATTCAATGCTTGGAATTGGGTCCACTGACTCCACTCACGAATTGCTGAAGGGAATCGGGGTTCCGCTCCTGAAGCAGGGGGTTGTGAGCGGAATGACCGGAGTGATGATGGGAGAATGCAGGAGGAGGGGGATTGACGCATTGGCCATACTCGCCGAATCCGATGGCGAGATTGGTCAGGGCACCATCCCAGATGCGCGTGCTGCCGCGCGAATCATCGGTTGCCTGGATGGGCTCCTACCCGCCGTTCAACTTGATCCCG
>CAYFGC010000103.1:0-4232 GCA_964342625.1 uncultured Candidatus Poseidoniales archaeon
GCTCGAGCATCTCCTCCACCTCCAAGGGGAGTGGCGACAGAGAGAGCTCGTCCAGTGACGATGACCCTGACTGGCTGAGCCTGGTGAATACCTGCTCCTCTACGTATTCCATGACGGCCCCCGCTCCTGGCAACTCGTCATCAGGGGACCAGAGGTTGAGGGCGAGGGGGTGACCGTCCATCGCTTCGACCACCTCGATAGCCTCCTCGTCGCTCATCTCCTGGGGGAGGAGCTCGCGTGCTAGGTCGGCCTCCAGGCCCTCGAGCCTGATCGATTCGAATCCCGATATGTCGGGGAATGGGTTGGGTGCCCTGGTGACAGCCAGGATAACCGCGGAGGTCTCGGAACAGGCCTCCAGCATCTCTCTGATACCCGCGACGAGTCGCTCGCTGGACTGCTGGGCCTCGTCGAGAACCAGGAGGGTCTTCTTCGAATCCACCCTCGTGACGATGGCCTCCTTCGAAGTGGGTGCGCGTCGTCCTCCGAGCCAAGACCTCGCCACGGATGCCGAGTCCGAGTCCGTCTGGCAGGTGGCCCACCTAACCAGCCACCCGTCATCGAGGAGGGTTCTGGATACCGCTGTGGCCACGGATGTCTTCCCGATACCTGGTAGACCTTCGAGCAAGTAGCTGGATCCCCCGGAGAGTCCAGAGGAGATTCTGCTGACTACGTCTTCCCTGCCATGCAGTTTCGTGGCATCGGGGACTGGTCCCACTGACCTGCCCTTGGACTTCCTGGGCTTCTTCGCACCCGCTATCGCCTCCTCCCTGCCACTGTCGGTGACGTGGAACACCTTCCTTCGCCTGGGGGCTCCGATCACGTGGGCAGATCGGGAGAAAACGAGCCCCTCTGATTCCAGTGACTTCAGTGGGGGGTGGAGGGCGGATCTGACCACTCCGAGATGCTCCGCTATTCCAGCGAGAGATATCGCCCGGGGGACGTCCCAGGACTCCTCCAGGTCCCTCCCGTGGGAGGAGAGATGGACGAGTATCGCCAATTGGCGCTGGTTCGGCATTAGTGCCCCGTATGCAAAGTGTAAATCAAACCCCTCGGCCCCTCGACTCACTGGACATGGGCATAGATCACAGCAAATTGGAGCTCCCCAAGCAGCCCGGGGTGTACCTCTTCAAGCGATCCGATGAACGTGTCCTCTACGTCGGGAAGTCGATCGATCTGAGATCAAGGGTCAGTTCCTACTTCACAAACAAGAACCCGGACAGGGAGATGATTCCGAGGCTATTGAAAGAGTCGGACAAGGTCGACTTCATAGTCACCCAGAACCCCACCGAGGCACTCGTCCTCGAGAGGGAGTTGATCAGGTCCAATCAGCCGAAATTTAACTCTCGCCTTCGTGATGGCAAGTCCTTTCCCTATATCGCCATGACCTCCCATGAGAAGCCCCGGATACTGTACACCAGGAACCCTCCGAGGGGATCGAAAATTTGGGGTCCTTTCGTAGATGCGGGGGCAGCCAAGCTCGTAGTTAAGCTCCTACGACGACAATTTGGCATCCATGACAAGTCCGCCAAGGCTCCCTTCGGTTTCTCCGAGTCAGGTGGGGACGAGGGTTACGCCGAGAGGGTCGGGGCCGCACAGAGCGTGCTGGACGGGAATGCCGGTATACTGATCGAGAGGCTGCAGTCCGAGATGGACGAGGCCTCTGAGAGGCTGGATTACGAGAGGGCTGGCAGGGTCCGGGACATGATCGGATCCGTGCAGGGAGCAATGTCGGAGAACATAGTATCCTCCAGAATTTATCAAGATCTAGATGCCATTGGTTTCTCATCGAGCGGTGACAGCGGTTGCCTGGTCATCCTCCATGCAAAGAACGGAGTTGTCGGAGGCCAGGTAGAATACCCACTTATTCATCGAGGCGACGTCTCCGACTCCGTCTCCCTAGTTCTCTCCGAGCACTATGCAAACCGGCGACCCCCGAAGGTCCTGCTAGTTCCTTCGCCACTTGGCGAGTCGATGACAGAATGGCTGTCCCAGAGAAGGGGGTCTTCGGTGGATGTCAGAGTCCCGATAAGGGGAGAGCTCGCTAAGCTCAGGAAGATGGCAGATCGGAACAGCGAGATCCACCTCATCAGGAGCTCGCGAACGGGGAACCTGGAGAAGGCTGCTGCCGACGAGGGAGCTGCATTGCTGGGCCTAGAGACGCTCGACCACGTAGTCTGCTTCGATTGCTCGCAGAGCCTTGGAAAGGAGAGGGTCGGAGCTTCTGTCGTCCTTAGAAAGGGCAGACCATCGAAGGAGGAGTATAGGACATACAGGGTCAATTCCGATGCGCTGGATGACATGAGGATGATGGCGGAGGTGGTCTCACGCTGGGCAAAGAGGCAGGAAGATTGGCCCGATCTACTGCTTCTCGATGGAGGCATGACGCATTTGTCGGCGATAGAGCGAACCCTAGAGGACATGGGGATGCTAGGTGAGTGCGCAATTGCAGCACTTGCAAAGCGTGAAGAGACGGTCTTCAGGACTGGGTCCGAACCCCTCATACTAGACCGAAGAGGGAGGGTGCTGATACACGCACGCGACGAGGCCCATCGCTTCTCAAACTCATATCACAGGAAGAGGAGGGGGAAGGGAGCACTAGCCGACCCACTGGAGGATCTGGATGGAATTGGTGCAAAGCGGATCCAAACCCTCCTAAGGCACTTCGGAGGTCGGAAGGGGATCGAAAAAGCGAGTAAAAATGATCTGTGTAACGTACCGGGAATAGGCAAGGAGATGGCAGAGAGGATCCATGCCCACCTGCGGAGGTGATGCGATGCCCGGAAGGAGCCCGCACTCGATCATGGAGGAGGCGATCAAGGATCTCTACGGAGGGAGAGTGCCCGGAGATATCCCGAAGCGATGGGAGAGGTTCGCCGACGTTGCGATATTGCCGCAGGGCTCCTTCGAGGGTGACGAGTGGTCCCGGGATGGGGGTCTATGGGGGGTGGTCGCAGGTGCTCTCGGCGCGAAGCGACTCGCTAGGATGGGCGAGGTAAGCGGGGAGTTCCGGGAGAGCGGGGTGGAGATGCTTCTGGGGGATGACGACTGGGTGATTCGCAGGGAGAGCGGGGTGGACTACGGCTACGCTATGACCCGATGCATGTTCTCGGCCGGGAATGTCAACGAGAGGCGGAGGATGGGGGAGGTCGTCTCAGAGGGAGAGGTCGTGGTAGACCTCTACGCTGGGATCGGGTACTACACCCTGCCCGCGCTCGTTCACGGAGGTGCGACGGTCCACGCTTGCGAATGGAACCCGGAGGCGGTAAAGGCACTCAGGTGGGGCTTGGATGCCAATGGGGTCGAGGGTCGATGCACTATCCACGAGGGTGACAACAGGATAACCACGGAATCGCTGGCAGGAGAGGCAGATCGGGTGTTCCTCGGGCTGCTGCCAAGCTCCGAGGACGGTCTCGAGCCCGCTATGAGGGTCCTTTCACCGAGCGGTGGCAGCCTCCACGTGCATGGGGCACCTCCCGGGGACCACGACTCTTGGGTGGAGGGCCTGTTTTCGTCCATCTCATCCCTGAGGCCCGGGTCCGAGCTATCCCACACCCTCGTGAAGGTCAAATCGTACAAGCCGCATGTCTGGCACGTCGTGGCGGACATTCTGGTGGCGTAGTTCAAACGGGGCGACGCCAGCGCGCCATCATGGACTGGCTTCTCGAGGCAGCTACTACGTACAACCAGGAGTCTTACGAGCAGAGGGACAGGTACGGCTGTCACATCTGCATCCCCGTCGAGACCATCAGGACTGTCATCCGATGGAGCATGGAGTCCATCCCGGACGAGGTCCTTATCGGGTTCGACCCGGACCCCTCGAGGCCGAATCCCGAGACCGTGGAGGAGGTTTTCGGGCCTCCGACTTCGACGTTCTCTGGCTCCGGATACCTCCTTGGTGAGCCCCATCTGTGCAATGTGGGAGACTCCTTCTCAGTCGCTATGATCCCAGAGGAATGGGTGGACGGCGTCTTCTCGGAGGAACGCGGGAGCAGGGGCTCTTCCTTCAGCTCGTACTTACATTCCCACCCCAATGCCATGGCTGGTCCGAGCCAGGCAGATGCCGATGCAGCGGACTGGACCGAGGGAGTAGAGTTCATCCTTGGCGTGATGATCCAAGACCCCCCAGTGGGCCTCGAGTGGTACGAGCAGGAGGGCGTTCACCGCAGGAGGCTGGGCCTCGACCCCGATGGAGACTTGCCTGTCCTGGCAAGGGTTGCGGGACGTAAGATACT
>CAYFGC010000104.1:0-4211 GCA_964342625.1 uncultured Candidatus Poseidoniales archaeon
GCTCACCATTCAGCTGATCCCTCAGGTCTGCATGAGCATCTATCTGGACTATTGTGAGGTCGGAGAGATCAGAAATCATATGGTGGTCAGATAGTGATTCGACTATAGGCAGCAGGATCCCATGTTCGCCACCGAGAACCAAGGGGAATTGGCCGCTAGCTATCCATGGTCTGACGTACTCTCTTATCGAGTTCAACTGTTCCCTAAGGCTCGGCGCATCTGATGTCCAAGGTTCAGCAGTGTGAATCTCAGCCCCACAAGGTAGCTCCTCCGGGAGAACCGAGTCACGTAGCTCGACTTGTGAACTAGCCTCGATGCATGCAAAGGGACCATGCTGGGTCCCCTCTCCGTAACTGGATGTCATTTCTAGGGGAATTTGCAATACGACGATGTCCCATGGCCCAGAATCAGATTCCTTGAGGCCGAGGAAGGTGGTGGAACCGGACTCTTCCATGGGTCTTCGAGAAGCACGTCAAGATTAATCGCTTCGGGACTCTCAGACTGTGGAATCAGAGCAATTAGCAAGATGTTTGAAATAACCTCGGCACCTAACGTAGCCCGGTGGGAAGATGGGACTGACCTTGGCGCAGCTTACTCAGGCAATCAAGAGCAAGGTCGATACCAGCATGGAGACGCATGTTGCAGAGTCAATCGCTGAGCACGCTTTGGGATTCTTCGGCTTCTCGAACCGGATAATCGACAATGCCCTGGAACCAACGGATAGGAACATGTTCTACCAATTGCAGGACTATGACCTACTCACGACCGAATCCGAGGAGACCACTTTATGGGACGGCAGGGAATGGAGGATACACTATTGGAAATTCAAACCTAACGCTGAGAATTTCGCAAATTTGGCGATGCAAAATGAGAAGGATAAGGGTGATGAAGACCCCTATGCCGACATCTACGACGGCATGCCAGCTGGCCTATGGAGGGAGAGGTCAGGTGTCGATGACGATTACGAGGAACCACTGTTTTAGTTTTTCCAGTCAGCATGTCGGGAATTGTTTGAAATGCCTCAGTGGGTGGAGTCGAACATGAATAGGGCATTGGCGGTCTTAGCCGTACTGTCCATGCTAGCCTCCTACACCCCCTCATCTCTTGCATCTACTCAAGATAACCAGACAAACAGTTGTGAGATTATTGCTGATTGGGGACAGCAATGGCATTGGACGGAAGGAGACTCGGAGATTTCACTGATTCACCGGTATAGGGTGGTTTTCGAACCACCCTTCACCAATGGCTCCTCACCTACGGAAGTCAATGCCACTATTAATCACCTCAGAGGTGGCTCTGAAGCTCCATTAGACAACACCTCGATCTTTGTTGCTGGCGGAGAGATCGACATCATCATTGAAGAAGAACCACAATTCGGCGACTCCTTTTCGATCCAAGTCCAAACCGCGGAGGCTTCTTGCAGCCGCGTTCTAAACATCACAAATTGGAACCAACCAATATCCGATCACGAGGTCACTAGGGAGACCCATTGGTCGCTATCCGGCATGGAAGGGGAAGAACAAGGCATCACCTTCGATGGAAGGGGATGGCAAAAGAGAACAGGAAGTGTTCTGGAGTCAAACGAACTTGGGAACGGGACCCTTCTGCTCGACATGTCCAATGGCTCCGAAGGCGCAGCAATCGATCTCGTGCTAGATAGGATTTGGCTTAATGAGTCATATGATGGGACGGAATTGATCAGTCAGGATTTCGAGATGATGGGCTCGGGAGGGATGTTATTCAACACAGATGAAGGTGGAGATGGGGCATCGATAAGCGCGGATGTAAAAGATGCCTACGTCCTCAGATCGTTTCAAGACGGCAAAGTAACTGAGAGGATGATGTTTGAGGGAGATGGGTGGATTTCCATCAACGGAGGAGACAACGACAGCTCAGGCGGGGTTTACGGCGAGGTCTTCTTGCTATACTTTGAGATCTGGGACGAGGATGGTTTTCGAAGATTGCAGGACATCCAGGTCGAGGCAAATGCTACAGCCAGACTTTCCGCCGTAGGGGGGCCCTTCTCTTTCGAATTGGATGAACTAATCTTCCGAGAAAAGTGGGAAGAGGGCGTCAGGACGGACCAGTACTCGAGGATTATTGGCAGTGGGCAGTTCGATTTTATCGCATCCGAGGATTCCCCATACATCGAAGTCAATGGTACGGTACCTCTGATCCACTTCCAATCAGAGGGGGGGGAAACTGTCGCTGACACAATCATAGTGGATGGTACGTATGATGGAGATGCAGAGGGATCCTTCGGCTTGGTTCGCCAGATAGTTGAATCCGGGGTCTATGAGAATGCAACTGGTGCTCCCTTCGAGGCCGACAAAATCAGAAACGAGTTTTGGTTCAATGTATCGGCTACGCCTTTCGGCCCAATCGATCAGGAGTTGAGTGCAGAACATAACCTCACTTACGAGTACGTCGTCCCCCAGGATGACTGGCTTAATCGAACAATCCGCTATACGTTCGTAGAGGACAATGGGTCCACTGAGGACGAATATCCGGAAAACTCCCCGATTATTCAGAATCCGGAGGCCCCGGAGGCTAGCTCGATTTTCTCCACCCACATCTCCAGAGAGACAGGGGTATGCCCTCAGATTCTGACTATTGGAGACTCATTCTCTCTAGTTGGAAATACAGAGATGATTCTGGACGTAACCGTCCACGGGAGTAGCTTAGATTCAATCGATGGGCACATTGTCTCGATCGCTGAATGGGAGGGAACCTTCGGTGACATGAGTTCAGCAAATGGCAGTATCATCAATGAAGGACCTCTGTCTGGACTCCTGAATGAAGTTAGTAGGCTAGTCAGAATAGAGCTCGGAGGAGGATCAGAGGTATCTCTAATAGAGAATCAGAGAATGGATAGGATTCTTTCACCGTCCATAGTGACATTCGATGAGAACACTCCCCCATCATTATCTGCGGACTCCAGCTCCCCGATAAGGTTCCGTGAATCCGCCCTGTCGACCGAGGGTGGCGTAGCGCATCTGGAGGTAGTGGTGAACGACGTTGACACGGACATCAAATCAGTCAGCGTAGATCTCTCATCACTCGGTTTGGGCGTAGTCGACCTCTCTGACTCCGGTCTGCAGGGGGATCAGGTAATCCATGATGACGTCTGGACGGTCAGAGTTGTTCACAACGGCCTCCAGAGTGGGGACCTCCCAATCTCCGTAATTATGGAGGATTACTGGGAAACAGTCCAGCAGAACTCCAGCATCCAGGTTTCAAATGCACCCCCTAGAGTTATACACGTCGACTTCACTCCAGAGAGTACTTTCAGGGGAGAGTCGATTGAGGTAACAATCGGAGCATATGATGGCCATGGGATAAAGTCGGTATCGGTGAATTTGCAGTCAATCGGGGGTGGCTTGGTACAATTGAGCAACACCGGTCAAGAGGACTGGGATTGGCAACTTGCCGGCGAACAATTTACCTCCAGAATCGACACTTGGTGGGGCACATTCGAAGTTCCGACAAGTATGTCTCCGGGAAGGCAAAACATCCCGATTCTGCTAGAAGACATCGCTGGGGCATCGATATCTACGACACAAATTGGCAGCATTTACTCAAGCACCATTGCCCAACAAGCCGGGAAGATACTAATCGGAAACCAACCACCATCGATCACAAATCTAACCTTCCTTGAGGACGGAAATGAGGTAACAGAAGTCACTTCCTTGGTTTCTGGGGGCCAGAAGGACTACACAATGGAAGTTACGATTCACGATTACGATGGAATCTCTTCGGCCCAAGCTAAGATTGGCCGCTTGGCCCCAATCGGGCAGTCAGAAGAATGGCTCTTATTGGTGGATGATGGAACTGGGCCTGACAGGGTCCCTCAAGATGGGATTTTCTCACTATCTTTCTCCGCTAGGTCATCATTAAGCGAGGGAGAGATGTCCATATTGATCAGAGCAACGGATGTATTCCTGTCTATGACCCCCGCTTCCGAACAATTGCACAATGTATCCATAGTTAAGTCGGATTCAGGACCAAAGGGAACCTCATGGATCTCTGACCACTCAACGGAGCTAGTATTAGCCTCCATGTTTTTGCTATTGTCAATAGGGGCTGTTGCTTTCGTGCAAATTGTCAGGAATTCGGAACTCGAGTAGTATTGGTGCGAGTGCCGGGATTTGAACCCGGGTTCCCACGTTGGCAACGTGGGGTGATAACCGCTACACTACACTCGCGCACTC
>CAYFGC010000105.1:0-4100 GCA_964342625.1 uncultured Candidatus Poseidoniales archaeon
AGATGTACTCCCTCGCGAATCTTTGACCAGCAAATCCACCCTCACTGGTCCGGGCAGGAACGAGATGTTCAGAGTGGCGCTGTCGCTCACTAGTTGACCGTCTACCCTCCATTCATAGAGGACTATGTCATCATCATAATCGAATGACTGCATGGCGCTAAGAACTGCTTCTTGCCCAGGAGGAAGGTATTGGCCGTTATCCATTCCAGAGATCACTGCTACCGGGCCCGTCTCCAGAACGGTGATGACCTGGGAGTGGGTTCGCTCCATCCCGTTCTCGTCCGTTAGGACGAAGGTCAGGTTGTGTGTGCCATGTGAGAGGTAGTCGTTGTACCAGTATTCAGTGGTCTTGGAATCCAGTATGACCCCCTCCAGGTCGGAGGTCACGGTGACCCAGAAGTCGTCCCCATCCATGTCCACTGAATTACGGAAGTCGAACAGAATGGGCAAGTTGGAGTATACTTGTGCACCCGGGACGGGTGAGTCGAGTATGAGCAATGGTGCTGATTCTGAGACAGTGATCTCTATCTGGTCGGAAACCGGACCGGATCCGTCATCGAGGGTTAGTGTGATGATATGGTCTCCGGCGGGTAGTCGGGTCAGGACATCCCAACCGCTCCCAAGGGGCTCGGCTAGCAGAGACGACTCCCATATTACGGAGACTAGGTCGCTGCTCGTCGCTGCTGCTGGGTTGCAAAGTAGCCCGCTTCCGTTTTCCGGAAGATCGGAGCAGTAGAGGTCCCAATCTCCGGAACCGGTGGATTCCAGGGAAAGCAACTCTGACGAGTCGGTGAAAGTCCCTGAGAGGGGTTTGGAAATCATTGCATCTGGGACGGAGTTAATCACCTCAAGAGTCTCTGATTGGGTGTTCCACTGATTGACGTGATTATCCCTGGTGTCACTGGCCTTCATCGTGATGGAGTGAGTCCCCTTGCTGAGAGTCCCGGACCATTGGGGCAGATCTGGTGTTGTGCCCGATCCCAGGAGTCCGTCTATGTCGCTGTGGAACTCGAACCTGATGCCGTCCCCCTCTGGGTCGAAAGTATCGAAGCCCGTCAAAGACACCCAGTCTGCTGAGGTCTGCCCGTTCCTGGATATCTCCATCACTGGCTCCGGGAGTTCGTTGTACAGTTGCACGTCGAATGTCCATGTTATCACGTCGTTGACCCCGTCCCATGCCTTCACTGAGGCGCTGAACGTGTCATCGGGGGCGCCGATGAAGGACCTGGTTATCTCCGTTGGGCAGCTAGGGTTCTCCGGATCAGGGTCAGGGTCTGCCTCGTAAGATGCGGTTGCCCAGCACCAGAGGTCCCCTCCCTCGGGATCGTAGGTCCCCTGCAGATGTATGGTGACGTTCGCAGTTTGCCCTAGGAAGAGGGTTCCCCACGACGAGATGGATGGTGATGTGCCTACGGTTAGTACGGGGGGCAGGTTCACCAATTCCAACTCGCGTGTCTCGTTTACGCAGTTACCCTCGGAGTCGCATACCTCGAGTGTTATGGCATGGCTCCCATCCGAGAGGCATGGCTCAGACCCGTTCATGTTAGCGAAGAAGAACGAGTTGTTGCTCGATTGGGAGCCGCATGCTGATCCGAGGTCCCCATCGATGCTGCTAGTCCAGCTGTAAGTGAGGAGGTCGAAGTCTAGATCCCAGCTCTCCCTGGCATCGAAAACGATCTCGCTCTCGCTGGAGTACTCCATATCGTCCAACGGATTCTCCCAGAGGATGAAAGGCGGTTGGTTACTGAGTTCCAGCCTGCAGTAGACCCGCTTGTCTCCATCGATCTGCATTGGCTCCGAGTCATTGTGGACACCATCATAAGAACACCCAATATTTGCGACATTTTGAGCCGACCAACCCTGTAGAGGGGTCCACCTCTGGCCGATGAATGGACCGTAGTCGAACATTCCCTCGTATGGCTGGGTGGCCAAGACCTCGCTCTCGAATTCATCGAAAGTGATGTTCACCTCTGCAAGGGGGATGTTCAATAGGTTCTGGTTGATGGTGTGGACGTCGATGAACCACATGACGTCAGCAATGACGTCTTCCTCTGAGCTCTCTGGGGTCATGATGTCACCCGAGGAAATCCAACGCAGGTGGGAGTTGTTGCTCAATGAGAAAGTGCTGTGAGAACCCGATCTATTTGCCAATGACGAGGAAGTGAAGTTCACTGAGCTTTGGTCGATTTCGGGAAGCTGGTCGCAGATGAGTGAGACCCCATCGGCTAGCAGCTCTGTGTGCGATACCAAGTCCAGGCAGTTTGACGGGCTGTCCCAGACCACGCTGTTAGATATCCTGGATGGCAGGGAACCCCTCGCCTCCCAGTACATCCCGCCGCCATCTCCGCTCAGGTCGAGGCCGCTAATCTCGGCATCCACTCCCTCTAGGATGACGGAGTAGTTGGACGAGGTGGAGTGGATGGCGATGTCGTCCAGTATTACGATTCCAGCGAACAGGTTCCCGCTGTTGTCTATGTCCAGTGCCGGTTCGGATAGTGTTCCTGCCACGGTAGTCGAAATCAGTTGCAAGTCGATGCTGTCCCTGACGACTATCCCCCTCTGGTCTCCGTCCGAGGAGCAGGTGTGGCATGAGACGTTCTTGCCGCCGCTCATCACGTAGTTCGACTCCTGGAAGTGGAGTCCGATCGCGTTGCCGGAAGTGTGGACGTTTGAGAGCTCCACGTTGCTGGAATCGATGACTGAGACGCCGTTACCGATGTTGTCCTCGCTGACCAGGTTCTCCACCCGGGGGTGGAACTCGACGAATGAGACGCCGTTTGCGGCATTGTCCCTGATCGTCCAGTTGCTGCCTATGGCCCCTCCCTTGGCCATCACAACACCGGACCCGGTTGAGTTCTCTACGATCAAGCCCGAGACCTCCGCTGGACCCTTGGTGGTCCAACTGGCACTGCGGAAGAGTAGCCCGGCCCCATCGTGATCATTCAGTGGCGACTCTGGGCCGTTGTTCCGTATGGTGACGTTGGTCAGCGAGGTTGAGGAGTCTGTAGTGTAAGCCCTGAAACCAATGATGGCATTGTCCTCTATGATGGCATCCTCCACCTTTGCGCCTGAAGTGTTCACGTCGAAGGCCGCGCCGATACCGAGGCCCGGGGTCTTAGCATCGGGGCCACCAGTACCCCTTACCTCGAGCCCGGTGAACACTGCGTTTGTCTGCAGATTGGAGTAGTTACTATGGTCTAGACGCTCGATTAGGACGCCCCTATACTGAGAATTTTCGACCTTCGTGTCGAGGAAGGTGGGCCTGGTTGTGGCTCCTTCCGAGATGTGCCTCACTATGATCCCGTTGTCTGAGTTGGAGACGTTCAAGTTCGTGAAGAGCGGTATTGAGTCCTCGACCCAGATCGCTGCTGCTGCGGCCAAGGTTGCCCCGGTGACGTTGGTGATCGAGATGTCGCTCCATAGTCCCCCTGATTTGTACCAGAGGTTCAGGCCACGTGTCACCAGATCATCGATAGTGGCACCTTGGACTATGGGTGCGGACGAGGCCCCAGAGGATATGCCGATTCCATACCTCCAGGTGGTGGACGAGCCGTGCATGTCCTGGCCTCCCCCTTGGATCGATATGTCCCTGAGGATCGGCGATGCGCTGTCGAAGAGGTCGATAGCCACCCTGTCCGCGTTGTTCACAAGCAGATTGGAAATTTCCGGGTCAGACCCGTAGACGGTGATTCCGTACTCTCCGTCAGAGATCGTGAGATTGTCAAGGGTAGACCCCTTGTTGTTGGAGGTGGAGTTGAAGACGATTCCCTGGTGCTTACCCGAGATTGACTCTATCACTATGGGCGAGGACTGCGTCCCATCCATCGTAATCCTGCCGTTCACCCCGATTCTCTCGCCGTCCCCTAGGAGGATGGTCGTTCCAGCCTGTACAACCAGCACCTGGTTGGACTGCACCAGGTAGCCGTCTTCAAGCGAAACAGTGCCGCTCCAGACCGTCGTGGACCTGGGTGAGCCAGCAGATACTGCGGACATCATGGGTGCCATCAGTAGCATCAGAACCAGCGTGACTCCCAAGCGCATATGGGCGTCCCGTTGCCAATCAGGGTTAATCACTTGCGTGATTTGACCCATCCTGAGTA
>CAYFGC010000106.1:0-3940 GCA_964342625.1 uncultured Candidatus Poseidoniales archaeon
CACCTGGTCTGGTTCCTCCTCCTCATAGGGTTCGCCACCAAGATGCCAAGCGTCCCGGTCCACACATGGCTACCGGACGCTCACGTGCAGGCACCCACAGCAGGCTCGATGATACTCGCAGGTGTGATGCTGAAGATGGGAGCCTACGGCTTCCTCAGGGTCGCAGTAACCGCATTCCCAGCATCCACCGTCGTATTCACACCCCTATTGGTATTCCTCGGCATGGCCAGCCTGGCATACGGTGCATGGGTCTGCATGGGGCAGTCGAACCTCAAGCGCATGGTGGCATACTCATCGGTTTCCCACATGGGGCTGATCTTCCTGGGGATAGCGACGATGCAGCCACTGGGAATCGCAGGCGCCCTATTCATGATGTTCGCCCATGGGATCATCAGCCCCCTGCTGTTCGCCGTCGCTGGTTCATTCAAGCACCACTACCACACACTAGAGATCGGCTCGATGCGAGGCATAGCCCACCACAGCCCGTGGCTGGCAGGCCACATGATGCTCGGATGGATGGCCAGCCTCGGACTTCCCATGATGGCAGGCTTCGTCGCCGAGGTCGCAGTGCTGATCGCCTTCTGGATGACATTCGGCTGGCTCGTCCTCATTCCAGCCCTGACCCTAGTGATCACCGCAGTCTACTACCTGACCTCAATGCAGAGGACGATATTCGAGTCCAACGACCCTCACCAGGGAATCCTCCCGGACACGCTTCACCACGAGCCTAGGGACATCACCTGGCATGAGAACGCCGGCATGGCCATACTGGGAGCGCTGACAATCCTCTTCGGCATCCTGCCGTTCTTCTTCTGGGACATGATGTCATACTGGAGCACCGAGGTCATGGTCCAACTGCTGTCCGAGGCGATGCAGTCCGAGGGGGTCAGGCCATGAGCTCGGAGCTAGATGGGATGGACCTCCAGCTCCTCCTGCCCGAACTGATCCTGACCCTGGGTCTGGCTGCCATCATCATAATCCCGAACCTAGGTGACGCGAAGTTCAGGGTCCCCCTCACGAGCTTCAGGATCCCCGTTATGATTGGGGGGACCAGGTTCCCCGCAACCAGGGACCCCCGTCTACCCAACTGGATGACGCTGGCCACTCTCTCGGCAGCCCTCCTCGCCTCCACGATGGCCTTGCTGGACCCACCAACGTCCGGACAGGTCGGTAGCTCCCTCGAGGTCGACCAGTTCAGCTCCCTGCTCACGAACCTATTCATCTGCGTGCTCATTCTGTGCGCGGTATCCGCGACTCAGAGGCTCCCCTCCGACCCCGACGCGCCCGCCCCATCCGACGGTGACGACGAGGAGACCGAGACCAGCAAGACATCAGCCCTCTACGACAACCGCAGGCAGGCCGACTTCCACATCCTCCTACTAACACTCGGCCTCGGCATGTCGCTGATGGCCAAGTCCACCCACCTGTTCATGCTCTTCGTGTGCCTGGAGCTGGCATCACTCTCGTCCTACGTCCTAGTTGGCTTCCACAAGGAGTCCAAGGAAGGAGGGGAGGCGGGCACGAAGTACTTCATCGTGGGTTCGGTGGCATCCGCTGTCGGGATCTACGGCATGTCCCTGCTCTACCTATGGAACGGGGACCTCAGCGTCGCCGGCCTGTCGCAGTCTTGGCAGTCCATGGAGACGCTGGACCCACTCGCTGCCGCTGGAGTGGGGATGATGCTGGTCGCCTTCGGATTCAAGGTCGGAGCAGCACCGTTCCACCTCGCGATCCCGGATGCGTACTCGGGCACTTCCTCCATGGTGGCGGGGGTCCTTGCCACCGCATCGAAGGCGATGGGCTTCGTAGCACTTTTCAGGCTCCTACTGACCATAGCGATGCCAGCTTCGGGTGAGGCGTTCTGGTATGTCACGCTAGCCGTTATATCCGTTATCACCATGACTTGGGGCAACCTAGCAGCCCTCTCCAGCGACAACCCAAAGCGGGTCTTCGCCTACTCCAGCGTCGCCCATGCGGGGTACATGCTGGCAGCGGTGTCCGCGATAGGGTCCGGAATCGCGGACCCCTCCACGCAGGAGCTAATCGTGATGGCCGTCATCTTCCACCTGTGCGTCCTGGTCCTGTTCAAGATGGGGCCGTTCATGGTGCTATCATCCATAGAGAGGGAAGGCTCCAGCCACAGGGTCTCGGGACTAAATGGCCTCGCTAGCAGGGACCCGCTCCTAGCGGCATCCATGTTCGTGTTCATGCTCTCCCTCGCAGGCGTGCCGCCATTCTCCGGTTTCCTCTCCAAGCTGCTGATGATCAACGGGATAGTGACCGTCTCCGCGGGAACTGGTGGTGGATCGACCATACTCTCGTGGGCCCTGAGCGTCAACCCCGTCTTCTGGCTGGCAGTGGCAGTGGTGCTCAACAGCGCCCTATCCATGTTCTACTACCTCAGGATGGGCATGGTGATGTTCTTCGAGCCCAACGAGGGGACGGACTCTTCCCCCTGCAGCCCAGCGGTCCGTGCGCTGATAGTTACCATGGCGCTCCTATCCCTGGCATTCGGCATCGGACCCCCTAGCGAATGGCTGCTTGGACTCGCAGAGGACGCTGCAGCAGCACTCCTGTCGTGATAGCAGGCTCAACTTCACATAGGTGCCCCATGACCGAGGGCACGATGGCCCGTAGGGAGGAGTCGGTGGACACTGAGCTGCTAGCGCAGATGGAATCCGGCGGAGACAGGATACGCGTACCCCTGCCGAATCGAAAGGTGAACGAGATGTTCGCCATCGCAGACAACATACTAGGGGGGCGCAGGGTCCGCTCCATCTGCGAGGACGGCGAGTCCCGGCTCGCTAGGATCCCTGGCAAGATGCGACGCCGCCAATGGGTCAGGGAGGGCGACCTCATCGTAATCCAGCCATGGGAGTTCCAGGACGAGAAGGCCAACGTATGCATGCGCTACACCAAGACACAGTCCCTCTACCTTTCAAGGAAAGGAGTCCTGCCGGAGATAGTCGACCTCTTCGGGATGGCCACGGACGAGTCGCAGGAACCAGAGGAGCCAGAGGACCCGCAGGAAGTCGAGGAAGCAGGAGAATCTGAAACCGAGGAGAAGACCGAAGTCGAGGAGACCGAGGCGCCACCAGAGCCAACAACAGTGGACGATGACGATATCGACTCATTCTTCGGGTGAGAAAATGCCCTCGGACGAGGATTGGGAGGATCTAGACCCGGACAAGATGATGCGGTCCGAGAGGAAGCACGAGTGGATCTCGGAGCCCAAGTACAAGCGGATGTTCGACGACATAGAGGACGCCCTGCAGGGAGTCATGGGCAGGGGGAGGTACGAATGGGTGGACAGACGGGTCTTCGACCAGGTCTTCGACCGCTCCACGCTCCTAGCCCTGCACAAGCTAATGGAGCAGGGCGAGATAGAGACGATCGACTACCCCATCGCGAGGGGGAAGGAGGCCCACGTCTTCCGCGCGACCTCCTCGAGCGGCCCCATGGCGGTGAAGATCTTCCACACGACCAACGCCGTCTTCAAGGGCCTGGCCAAGTACATCGACGGGGACCCTCGCTTCTCCGGCCTGTCCAGGCGTCACAGGGAGCTGGTCAACATCTGGGTGCGAAAGGAGTTCAGGAACCTGAAGAGGATGAGGAAGAGCGGCCTGAGGGTCCCAGAGCCCCTCTTCAACCTCAAGAACGTCCTCGTAATGGAGTTCATCGGCGACGAGGAGGCGCCGAGCCCCCGCCTGAAGGACATCGATGTGGACAACGCATCCGAGGTGTTCGAGGACCTTCTCGAGATCGTCGCCGTGATCTGGCAGACATGCGACCTCGTGCATGCCGACTTCAGCGAGTACAACATCCTGTGGAAGGAGGGTTTGCCGTGGGTCATCGACGCTGGGCAAGCCGTGACCACCAGGCATCCCAGCGCAAAGGAATTTCTGGTCAGAGACGTAACTAGGCTGACGGAATGGGCTGG
>CAYFGC010000107.1:0-3823 GCA_964342625.1 uncultured Candidatus Poseidoniales archaeon
ACGTTGTCGGTGGGACGGGTTTGACTCTGGGAGAGGCGGAGCAATGTGCAAAGATAATCCGAGAGAGCATCAACCCGTACGCCAAAATGATTTGGGGAGTTACTACAGATGACTCGATGGGGAGCGACATCAGGGTTCTCCTGGTCCTGACCGGAGTGAAGAGCGAGCAGATCCATGGGGCGGCCCTTCACACCCAGATGAGGAATCTCAGAAACAGAACGGTGGAATTCGTCAGTTAGGCTCTTTAGAAATTGAAGATTGGAATTGCATTGTCTTCCCGTCGTCCTTAAATGGAATCTGTAGGTCGCCGTGATGCTTCTAGGTGGTAGCATGGCGGTTGAGAATTCCAAGGTAGGCCCGATTGAAGAGCTTGCTCAGTCTTGGCAGGACGAGATTGAAGGCCGTGTAAAGGGCCTTCAGACCGGCTCCTATGCGAGAATCCTGAAGATGGCGAAGAAGCCATCGAAGCAAGAGTTCAGGCAGACTGTGATAGTTTGTGGGATTGGGATGTTTGTGTTGGGGGCGATTGGCTTCGTCATCCTAGCTCTGATGGTCAATGTTTTCCCTCCATTCTTCAATTGGCTCATAGGATGAGGTGGTAATGATGTCAGAAGCTTTCACTGTGTATATCAGAAGCGGAGAGAAGGTCCTGCTAATGCAGAGATCGGACGAGGTTGCTGACTTCCCTGGCGCATGGGATGGAATCTACGGTGTCGGAGACCCCGGCGATCACGATTCCGTAGTGTCGAGGATAACGGAGTGCACGGGGATTAGTCCCGAGAACATGAGTCTGGTACGCTCTGGGATGGCCAGGGGACTTGCCTATGGGAATCGTCTCAATGACGTGACTCCGATACTTTTCGTTACCGAGGAGACTGAAATCAGCCCAGGAGGGTTGTACAAGAACAGCGAATGGGTCGACCCTGGTAAGGTTCAGGACAAAGACTACGCCACGCCCCAGCTAAAGGAGATGTATGGGGACGTCGCTTCTTACCTGTACATTCTCAAGACTTCGATCGGCCAAGAGCAAAACGTAGCAGGTGAAATCAGGGCAAGATTGTCTGGAACCGGTTCTCTGAAGGACATTCAAGACAAGATCTTCGGGGTACTAAGTCCGCATTACATGAAGGGATTCATCTTCATCGAGGCAACTGCTTTGCATCATGTCCAGAAGCTGATAGGACGTGTTGGAGTGGGTGTCACACCTCTGAAGAACTGCAGCAAGGTGTTGGACGGGGAGGCTCCCCTCGAGGACGTGCTCCCATACCTAGAGCCGAAGGCGGCCACTTCTGGAATAGAGGAGGGGTGCATAGTCGAGATCTCTGGAGGCGCATTCAGAGGACAGGCAGCAAGAGTAACCAGAGTTGCCGAGTCAAAGGAAGAGGTGACTGTCGAGTTGTTCGAAGCCGCCGTACCGGTTGCTCTCACAGTTAGGGCAGACCAAGTAAGGGTCACTCAAAGGGTGGAGTGAGCCCAGAAAGTGTCTTTTTTCAGTTTACATCATTATCAAATAGGGAGAGCAGGTCGGCGAGTTCCGCGATAAGAGGTCATTTTCATGTCAGCACGAAATGAAACCCCCCACAAAGTCATTCAAGCACTGGGGAAGAAGAAGTGCAACGGGTCATGGGAAGAGTCTGTCGAGAATCTGACAATGGATCAGGTCAAGGAGATAGCAGAGGGTCAGAAAGACCGTCTGACTGGGAAGTCAATTTACGCACGCTGCAGAGAAGTTATGGGAACATGCGTTTCTATGCGAGTCAAAGTGGAAGGAATGGAGCCCAAGGTGGCTCTGAACGCAATGAGCGAGGGGGAGTTTAGCGAACATTTCAGCTAGATTCGCCACGAATTGCGGGAGAGGCATGAGCCTCGCGAACCGCAGAGGTGGGAAAAATGAGAGAAAATCTGCAAACTGCGATTCAACAGGCACTAGAGGAGGCTCCGGAGAGGGGTTTCGTGGAATCCATCGAGATTTCTTTCACGATCAAGGATGTTGATCTGAAGATCCCGACAAATAGGATTCAGGAGGAGGTCAGGCTTCCATCTGGCAGGGGTAAGCCGGTCAAGATAGCCATGTTCGCTGGAGGGGAGATGGCTGCAAAGGCCAAGGCAGGAGGCCTCGAAGTGATTGACCCGTCGACAATCGAGGATCTGGGCGGGGATCGCCAAAAGGCCAGGAAGTTGGCCAAGCACTACGATTTCTTCCTCTCAGAGATTCCACATATGGGGACGGTCGGTAGGTTCCTGGGTGGAGTATTGGGTCCAAGAGGCAAGATGCCTCGTCCGGTCCCTCCTGCTCTGGATCCATCTGCTCTCGCTTCAGGCCTCAAGGATACGGCAATTGTCCGTTCCAGGGACAGAGTAACTTTCCACACGGCATTGGGCTCTAGAGAGCAAGGTATCGACGACTTGACCTCCAACGCTGTAGCCATTTGGGACAGGGTCACCGGTAAGCTTGAGAGGGGGGCGGGGAACATTCGGTCTTGCTTTGTCAAGACATCCATGGGGCCCTCCATCAGAGTAGAGGTGATCTTGTGATTCCAAAGGTAGCAGGATGGAAGAAAGATCGCGTGTCCAAGTTGACGGAGATTTTCAGCAGCGAAGGAGTAGTGGCTGTCGTGGATGTCTCTGGAGTCCCAGCCAGCAACATGATCGATATGCGAAACACCTTGAGGGAGAGAATGAGCATCACAATGGCAAAGAAGTCATTGGTTAGGATTGCATGGTCCGAGGCTGGTAGGCCAGAAGAGGAAATAGAGGCCCTTCTAGATGGAGCGCATATTCCCTGCGTTGTCCACAGCGAGTCTATGAACGCGTTCGAGATTTTCGCGGAATTGGAGAAGACTCGGCAAGGGCGCCCAGCAAAGGCAGGTGAGAGATTCCCTGCAGATGTGACGATCCCCGCTGGGCCAACAGAATTCGGGCCTGGACCAATCGTTGGAGAGTTCAACGCAGTACAAATTCCTGCCAAGATAGACAAGGGCAAGGTAGCCATCCAGAAGGATACCACATTCTCAGAGGGAGATGAAATCTCTGCGGATTTGGGGATCATGCTAGCAAAGCTGGGAATCAACCCGATTGAGATTGGCCTGATCCTGACAGGGGCAATCGAAGGAGGTCACTTCTTCCATTCGTCCGATTTAGATCTTGACACAGATGGTTTGAGGAACGACATAGTGAGTGCTACTTCAGGAGCGTTCAATCTTGCTTGCAACGTAAGGTGGTTCTCCTCAACCACAACTCCAACTCTCATTTCCAAGGCCTCCTCGGAGGCTCTTTCTGTTGCCTTGGAGGCTGGGGTCGTCAACGAAGCGACGGCTGCAGCCATACTATCGCAAGCACAAGCACGTGCTCTGTCCCTAGCTGGACAATTAGATTCCTCAGCTCTTGATGAAGAGTTACAGGCTGCTCTAGGAGCAGCGTCTGAGAGTGCTGAAGTCGCCCCCTCCGAGGCGACAGATTCGGGAGATGCCGACGAGGCTGAAGCCGAAGAGGAAGAGGAGGAAGAGGATGCAGGGTTCGGTGGACTCGGCGATCTCTTCGGATGAAAAAAAGGTGAATGAAATGGAATATGTATATGCTGCAATGTTGTTGCATTCTGCAGAAAAGGACATCGATGACAAGGCCATCAGCTCAGTGCTGAAGGCTGCAGGAGTCGAGGCTGATGGGGCCCGAGTCAAGGCCCTAGTCGCCTCACTAGGCTCCGTCGACATCGATGAGGCCATGGCGACCGCGGTCGCCGCCCCAGTAGCTTCGGCTGCTCCTTCTGCTTCTTCCGGCGGAGCTGCCTCTGAGGCTGCTCCTGCTCAGGAAGAGGCTGCTGAGG
>CAYFGC010000108.1:0-3612 GCA_964342625.1 uncultured Candidatus Poseidoniales archaeon
GTACACATCCATGTGTGGAGTGGATCTGAGTGGATCGATCTTGGGAATATATCAGGCCCAGAGGGCCCACCCGGATCACAGGGAACCCCCGGAGCAGATGGTGCTCCAGGTCCGGCAGGAGAAGACGGTGATGCCGGTCCAACAGGTCCCGCTGGTCCTGCCGGAGAGGATGGCGCCGATGGTTCGATGCCCGTCGTGATGGAAATGGACGTCACAGTCTCAAGCATGAAGTTCTACATCGACTCCATCCTGCAAGCCGACGTAACTCTGTACAGGGGTTTCACATACACCTTCGACCAGTCTGCCTCCAGCAACTCACCTCACCCACTCAGGCTATCCACCACCAGCGATGGAACGCACGGGGGAGGCACCCAGTACACTGACGGGGTGACATACACGGGGAGCCAGGGTTCGAGCGGACTGCTGACATTCACAGTCCCTCTTGATGCTCCCGACACACTGTACTACTATTGCCAGAACCATGGAAACATGGGAGGGGATATTTCGATACAATCCCTAGGAAGCGTCTCGTGAGATTAGACCCTCTTGATAGGACTCTTCAGGAGGTACGGCAAACACCAATGCCACCCCCGATCCAATGATGAGCAGCCCCCCTAGCCAATCTGCAGGATCGAGAGTCTCTCCGAAAATCGCAAATCCGTAGAAAGTTGCCACTATTACAGTGAGGTATGAGAAGGCGCTGACCCACGCAGCGTTCGCCTTGTGATATGCCATCGTGATTCCAATCTGACCACCACCTGCCCCAATTCCTACCCCAACCAGGGAAGCGATAGTTCTCGAATCAAGGGACGGGATATCGGGAGCTGCTTGGATGATGCTTCCGCATACTGAGAATGCAGCGAACCAGAACACCACAGTAGCGGGCGAGTCAGTCTTCCTGAGCTCCCTCACGTACATGTATGCCAGAGCAGCGAAGAATCCCGAACCCAATGCCAAGAGTGCGTCCGGCTCGATGCTACCCAGTTCTGGTGAGATAATCAGGACTATTCCAACGAATGCTGTGATTACTAGCATGGCAACTCCTGATGAGACGCGCTCTGCCAGGATCCTTCCCGAAAGCAGCGCTACGAATAGTGGACCTGTGTACTGGAGAGTGACAGCCTGCCCTATTGGTATCCTTCCGAGGGCTGTGAAGTAGAGAATCATCGCCAGAAGTCCTACGGAGCATCTGAGTAGCATTGTCTTCCTGTCATTGATTCTCAAGCTGATTCCTCGGGTAGCAGCGAAGGCTGCCACCGCGAACGCAATCACTGCCGATCTGACCATTATGATCATCCAAACGTCAGCATGGTCGCTAGTCCACTTAACCAACGCATTCATCGTTCCAAAGCAGAAGCTCCCGAAAATCATCCAGAGGACAGCGGACCTTGGCGAGTCCGGCATCTCTTCCTCTGAAACGAACGACGAAAGATCGGGTCCTTCTGTGCTGGAGTAAATTTCCTCTAGGCCTCTGCCTAGCCCGCTCTTCGCCATATTAGGACAGACCCCAACGACGTTGCAATTCTGTGGTAATTGCCTGGTAGTCCTTGCCCCCGGCACTAGATGGATCGTGGAGGTGAATTGGTACTCCGTGGCTTGGTGCCTCCGCAAGCCTCACGTTCCTCCTAATTGCTGGTCTGACGACTAGGTCAGGGAAGTTTTCCAGAACCTCTCCTGCGACCTGTTTGTTCAGTAGTGTCTGCGAGTGCATCGTCAGAAGCACTCCGTCCACACCCAATCTATCGTTCAGAAGACTCCTGACTTCCCGGATTGTTCCAGCCAATAGCGCCAGCCCCTCCAATGCGAAGTATTCAGTCTGAACCGGGACCAGTATCCCATCGGAGGCCACCAATGCGTTGATCGTCACCAGCCCCAGAGAAGGGGGAGTGTCGATCAGTACGAGGTCGTAATGAACAAGCAGGGGTTCGAGTGCCTCCTTCATCCGCTTCTCCCTCCCTAGCTGACGCATCATCTCCTGCTCCAATCCTATCAGGCTCTTGTCCCCCACTATGATGTGCAGATTATCCACCGCGGTTGCATGCCTTGAGTCGACCGCAGTCTCCGGATTCAGAATGAGGTCTCTTGTCGTAGTCCTGACCCTGCTCTTGTCCACGCCTAGCCCGGTTGCGCAGTTCCCCTGGGAATCCGAGTCGATCACAAGTACTCGGAAGCCCCTCAGTGCAAGTTGTGCTGCGATGTTGATGACTGTGGTTGTCTTCCCAACCCCTCCCTTCTGGTTGATCACAGTGACCACCCTTGCCCTACCCTCCGGAGTTGGCAATGAAAGTGGGAGCTCCATCGGGCTTCTCGACCTACTTGATCTGAATTCCTCGGGCCTATCCAGTGGTTGTGCAATGCCTTCGTCCTCCTCCTCCAGGAATTCTACGTCGATGATTAACGGCGCATCGCCTACTTCTGGCAGATTTTCATCGCCTTCCGAGGAGCTCATCTTAGGCAACGGCGCTAGGAGCCGTGTTGAACATGACGCTTGCTTTGGGGATGGAAATGCAGGTTTGCTTTACCCTGCGGAACTGTCGATGAGATACCAGAGAACCATCTCACCTGTTTCGGCATCCATTGCTAGGTCTAGTGAATTGTCCCTCCCGTTTTCCTCCCAGTTCCTAGTCGCGGTCATTGTCACCTTGCCATTTCCAAGATCCCCGGGAAGGAAGCTTAGGATTTCATTGTCCTCTGTGACAGAAAGCCTGTAGCCGACCTCTGCTTCTGGGTTCCAGGAGTTCCCGGACTGAATGAACTGGGATACGTCCGGGTACCTATCGGGGCTTAGGATTCGCTGTTCCAGCAGGGACATCGTCTGGGTACTAGGTATCGAATCGCGGTTCCATGAAACATCGCCCCTGTCGTTTGAGCCTGAGGAGATGACTTCGCAACCATCTGGGGAAGCACGTAGAACCAGCCAACCGGAGTCATCGTCCTCATCCACCCACGACATGTTCCACTCGCCTTCCCCGGTGGGTTTGGACCAAGAGGTCTTCCAGAGGTAACCTCCGGAGTCTAGGGCCTGGGTTGCTTGTGTGTCTGGGTGACCTGTCTTTAGGCAGGCGACCGCCTCCTCCAGGTCGAACTGTCTGATGTCAGTCTCGTCCCACATTGCATCAACCCAGTTTCTCTTGGTTGATGTCCCGGGCCTGTCTTCGCCGTCGGCGGGACTCGATGTGTAGTCTCGGCCCCAGTCTATTGGACTGCTTCCAGATGAAGAATCAGTCCGAGAGAATGTTGTGGTGATTGAGAGCGTGCCTTGGGGCAGAAGCTCGTCGGACAGTGAACTGACTAGGAAATCGCAGTTTTTCGTCTGCAAGTCCTTGTCAAGAAGAATGTCGGACATCTGCTTCACTGGCCAGGCGCTTCCACTCTGAACGTAGATCTGTATCGTAGCGTGCCCATAGCATCTTCCGATTTCTTCATGCTCTAGGGAAACCGGGTAGACGAGCCCGTGCGTTTCGTCTCTGAACTCCTTCTTGACCTCCCAGCTCCAGTCTGAGTTCCAATTGATGTCGGGGTCTGATGACCTCGCTCCTTCCTTGATCACAACGTCACCAAAGAAGTCGTGAAGCTCTATCGGCGTCATGGGGAAAGATAGGGTTGGGAGAA
>CAYFGC010000109.1:0-3582 GCA_964342625.1 uncultured Candidatus Poseidoniales archaeon
TCGTAGGCCCTTCCGCACATGCCGTAGTTCCCGGCCCCGTGCGAGCCCCCGATGATGACTGTGAACTTGGGAACCGGTACGCAGGACACTGCGGTGACCAGCTTGGCTCCATCCTTGGCTATCCCCCCCGACTCCGCCTCGCGACCGACCATGAATCCGGTGATGTTCTGCAGGAAAACCAACGGGACGCCCCTCTGGCCGCAGAGCTCTACGAAGTGAGCTCCCTTCAGGGATGACTCGGAGAACAGGATCCCGTTGTTGGCCACTATCCCGACGGGGTAGCCGTGTATCCTGGCAAACCCGCAGACGAGCGTGTTTCCGTACCTGCGCTTGAACTCGTGGAACTTCGACCCATCGACTATCCTGGATATCACGTCCCTGACGTCGTATGGGGTCCTGTTGTCTCCCGGGATTATTCCCATCAGGTCCTCGACGTCGTATGCCGGAGGCTCTGATGGCTTGGAGTCCAGCCTGTGCTTGGGTGGGACGTTGAGGTTCTCGACTATGTTCCGGACCATCCGTAGCGCGTCCTCCTCATCCTCCGCGTAGTGGTCGGCGACTCCGGACTTGGAGGTGTGAACCTCGGCACCGCCGAGGTCCTGGGAGGAGACCTCCTCCCCAGTGGCTGCCTTGACCAGTGGTGGCCCTGCGAGGAAAATCGTCCCGTTCCCCTTGACGATGATCGATTCGTCGGACATGGCGGGGATGTATGCACCACCAGCCGTGCACGAGCCGAGTACCGCAGCGACCTGGGGGATTCCCTTGCTGGAGAGTATCGCCTGGTTCCTGAAAATCCTACCGAAGTGGAGCTTGTCTGGGAAGACCTCGTCCTGCATCGGGAGGAAAGCCCCCCCTGAGTCCACCAGGTAGATGCAGGGGAGGTTGTTCTCCTCGGCTATCTCCTGGGCCCTGATGTGCTTCTTGACGGTCATTGGGTAGTAAGAGCCTCCCTTGACGGTGGCGTCGTTGGCTACGAACATGCACTCCTTGCCATGGACGAGTCCGATCCCTGTGACAATCCCCGCTGACCTCGCCCTCCCGTCGTAGAGCCCGTCTGCAGCTAGGGCAGATGTCTCTAGGAAGGGGGAGCCCGGGTCGCAGACCTCTGCTATCCTCTCCCTCGGCAGGCTCTTCCCACGGTCCCTGTGCCTCTGGAAGTGGGGTTCGTCCCCGGACCTCCTCACTTCGTCCAGTTTGGACTTCAGGACCTCGGCTAGGGATGAGTTCCGCTGGCTACGCTGGGCGAAGTCCTCGCCACTCGAATCGACCCCGTTTGGCAACCTCTCCATGTCGCTCGCTCTGCCAGAGTGCAGGGGAGTCTTCAATTGAATGGGCCGTGAGTCGTGATTTCACGAGTTAGACGCCCAGAGTGAGCCTGCCGACGTCCCTAAGCCCGGGGGCCATTCCCACTACCAGCATCGCCACTCCGATGAGCAGCCTGAGGTGCTGCTCCCTCCTCTCGAAGTTCAGGCTGTAGAAAACGTAGTAGATCAGTCCGGCGAGGCCCACTTTGACCAGTGCGAATAGCCAGACGCCCTCGTCCAGCATGCCATGCTCGATCCCCAGCTTCTCGTTGACCCACAGTCCGGCATCGATTACTCCCTGGGAGGCGACGTGCTTCTCACCCAGGCCCGGGAAGCCGTCGATGCCGATCCATGTTGCCAGGCCATCCAGGATCTGACCGGCGACGGCGAGGAAGACGAGGGGTTGTGCCATTATCGCCCGTGACCTGAGTGGCTCGATTATTCCCTTCTCAGGGAAGTCTTCCGATGAGGCCTTCCTGTACTCGTCGTCCGTCATCCCAGGTGGCAGTATTCCTGCCACGAGGCCCTGGTTGGATAGCTCTGCCACGGCGTCCCTGCCTTGGGCGTACATCCAGTAGCATACCGCTGCTGGGACCCCTATCACGACGAATAGCGGCCATATCCTATCCTCGGCAGGAGGGTTTTCGATCGCGAACGCGGCTAGAGCCCCGAAGAATATCAGCGACCCGCCTACACCGGTGAGGTACACCATCCGCTGGACGTTGGAGAAGAGATCCGAAAACTGGCGGGACCAGAATGCGAACGCGATAGCGGCAATGGCACCGAGCAGCATCGGCCAGAGGCTAAGGTCACCGGACTTTCCAGCGATCGAGGAGGCGTAAACGATGAACTGCATCAGTATCAGGCCTGCCGCTAGTGTCTCGAGATCGTTCTTCTTGGAGATTCCCTCCCTCTCTGCGCGATCGAGGGAGATTCCCGCTGCGCCGGCGAGCACCACCCAGAAGGCGGCCTGGAAGTGTATGCCCGGGCTGACGAAGTACGGAGCCAGGGCGGCCCCGAACATCTCAGCATCCTCGGCTACCTCGCCGAACACCGCCCATGTGATGAAGGGGAGGAGGGCGAGTACGGAGGTGTCGGTCGGATCTATCCCGAGTCCCCTAAGCCATGCGGAGAGGGCGACTACGAACAGCCCCAGAACGATGGCGTAGGTGAGGGTGTTGACGTTGTTGTAACCCGAATCACCGGTCGACTCGCCCCTGATCGGGTCGATGAAGTACTGATTCAGGGAGTCCGACAGGAAGTTCTCGATTCCCGCCCACTCTAGGCCTAGGCCGAGGAATATCAGCAGGAAAACCGCTAGGAGCGCGTTGATTGCCCATGTCTCGTATGGGTGAGGCTCGTCGAGCGGGTTGTTCACGGACCTACGAATGGCCATTCTCCCTTATGCGTGACGGTGATTACTCCTCTCCGAAGGTGACGCTCTCGTCTTCCTCGAGTTCCAGTGGCTTCTCTTCAGACATCCTCTTACGCGCCTCGGAGAACCCCGGGACCATTGACTCGAACGAGTCTGGGGCGATCGAGCTCTTGTCCCTGAAGGTCTCGAGGTTCTTCGATCGGAGCCTCTGCCTCCTCTTGTCCTGCTCTAAGCCGAAAAGGACCGTGCTGTGCTCGGAGCCTCCCAGTATCCCCTCTATGGCTGGCGCGGCGAGGGAGAGCGCGTCGTTCCCTCCCAGCACGGCCACTGTCGAGCCGTAGACAGCTATCTCGCAACCGGACATCTCCTCTATCAGGGTCCTGATCCTCCCATTGGTGCCGATGAGGCGGCTCCTCATCCTGCGAGTCTGGTTCGGCTGGCGTCCCACCCACTCCCTGATGTCGTACATCCTCAGGAAGACGTCGTCGTCGAGGAGTTGGACTGCCCTCTCAGGGGAGAATCCACGGCCTATGGCTGAAATCACGTCTGGGACCTTCATCCTCCTGATCGGGTCTGGATCCCCGGACCAGGATATGGATACGTCACCCGTCTGGGAGTCAATGCTCAGGCTCCCGTCGCAGGCCTTCTCGATCATCGCCCGGGTCTTCCCGGACTTGCCGATGAGCACCGCTATCCTGTCCTTTGGTACCCTGCTGAGGTGCTCCATGTTGGTTCTGCGACGGTAACTGCCGCTTTAATCCACGCTAGTCGGGTCGGACAGGTCCGGCACGGGTCCGTCCAGAACCCGCACCAGGCTCTCTGCCACCTGGGCGTCGTGACCCTTCCGACCAGCCCATTCCGTCAGCCTAGTTACGTCTCTGACCAGAAATTCCTTTGCGCTGG
>CAYFGC010000110.1:0-3332 GCA_964342625.1 uncultured Candidatus Poseidoniales archaeon
CATGTTGAGCAGGGCCTACTAGGAATGACCTTTGCAGATGGCTTTGACGAGAATGGGACGATATTGCTGTCTTATGTCGAGGATGGGTCTTGTGACGGGCCGAACGAGTCTGACCTGGTCCTTTCCTCAGCTGGAGTTAGTCCCTCAGGAAAACTAGACATTTCTAGCATCAAAGTTCTCAAATCTATCGAGCAGCCATACAGGAACCACAATGGGGGACATTTGCTGAACATTGGAGGAAGCCAGTTCCTGTGGGGGATAGGTGATGGAGGAAGCGGATACGATCCAGAAGAAAACGGTCAGAACCCATCCACTAAACTCGGCACGATCCTACAATTCAGATATCTGGATGGCGAGGTGAGTCCTGTCCTGGAAGACTCGGTAGGAGATCCATACGTACTTCATCATGGGTTGCGTAATCCCTGGAGGTTCGATCTGGACAGCCATGGCAGGCTCTGGATTTCGGACGTTGGTCAGAATTGCTGGGAGGAGGTCAACCTGGTGACTCTGGAGAATCCGGCTAACTTAGGTTGGTCTGAGATGGAGGGCGAATATCTCGTGGATAGCAGTACTCCATGCGGCGGAAGTGAGGCTAACGAGAGTGTGCGAGATCAGTACACTGGACCTGTTGCGACTTATTCGCATTCGAGTGGAAACTGCTCCATTACTGGAGGCTTCTGGATGGACTGGGGGCCAGTCGACCTACATGAGGGGTATCTCTACGGTGATTTCTGCAGTGGCTCGATGTGGATATTGGAAGAGGTTGACGGTTCGTGGAGTGAAAGTTACATTGGTTCCAGCGGAGGCATGATCGTGGGCTTCGGGGAGGGGCTTGAAGGAGAGCTTCTAGCGTTCCACTGGACTGGAGAAATTGTCCATATCGGATGAATGGATTGCCGGACATGGCAACTATGATGTCCTATGGTCTCCGGAAGGCAATAGTGACCGGAATGCGGATGATGAGGTTGGGACCCGTTTTCGTCATCCTAATCATGGTATTTTCGACATTGCATCTGCCTCCAGAAGAGCTACCTCACGAGCAAACAAAGATGGAGCAGTTTGGTGGTGGAGGGTCTCTAGAGGATCAATGCGGTTCGATTACATTCGAGGACATTTTCATCTACAACCAAGCAATCTTCGAGGTTCGTGTCAATGATGACTGGAAATCTGCCGAGGTGGATGCTAAGGCTTGGATAAACTGGTCACTAGCTGATGACATCAGAGAGGACCTGGATGCATTCCTGGAGGATATTGTTCCCTCGGGTGGAGATGGCTGGCTTTCCACTGATGAGATTGACGCGATGGTCTCCATCGCTGCAGATTGTCTGGAGTATAGCATCACCAGAATAGGGATTCGAGATGGTGCCCCGCATAGAGGAGGGCAGGGGGTTAGTTGGATGAATACCACGTGGGAGAACGATCAAACCAACATCGGACATTTCAACGGAGTTCCTTCGAGGCATTCACAATCGAGGGACTGCCAGGGCTTTAGCCAAGAGGGGTGTGTCGAAGTTCCTGTAATTCCAGCTACTGAGAGGGATTGTGACATCGATATCAACGAGTCCTTGGGAGTTGATGAGTGCAGAATCGAGCTCTGGCTAAACGCGACGATGGTGATTGACGGGGTTACTGACCCCAATGACTTCACCATCGCATTCAATTCTTCGAACATGAGCAATGCGAGGTTGGACTTCACTTTCCCAGCTATTCCGGACCTGAGGATGGACATGTGGGAGGAGTGTGAAGGGAGATTCGTGGGTCCCGATGAGGATAACCCTAGAACTGACTCGGCGCCGATAAGAGGAAGTTGCATAGGAGATGGGACAGCGAGCTATGAGTTACTGGTAAACGACGATGGGAGTTTGACATATTCCCTGGACTCGAACTTCTCAAGAGAGAAGTGGCCTCTGGGAGAGGAGGTCTTCGCAGACTTCACGACATCTCCAATTCCGACTGATGAAGCCCCGACTTGGACCCAACAAGCACCAGCTAATGGGACCTGGGTCCCGGTTTTCGAGGATGGGGCGAACAAGTTTGCGTCTTGGGAAGAGATTGCGTCTTGGTTCGATGACGAGTCGGGAGTCTCCAACCTAGATGTCATCTGTAATTCGGATGGAAACGAGATTTCCCAGAGCATCGATGGATCATTGTGGATTAATGTGGATGGTGTCACCGAGATTTCGTGCGAAGCGAAGGATGCTACTGGCAAGTCAAGTGGGAATCGTACATGGAACGTCGGAGTGCCTATCTCAATTTCGACGCCCGAAGTACTCCTCCAAGACCAGCACCCCCTGAAGATATCATATTCAGATTCATGGGGTGAAGACGTTACTGTGCGCCTATCACTGATCCAGGGCGGACAACCGATTGGGATTCAGGAGTTCCACAAAGGGAATTCCTCGCAACAGATCGTGAGCCTGAGTCCACAGGGCATCGTTCCTGGGCCAGTCAATGTCTGGTTGGAGGTGGTGGTCGGTCAATTCTCCCTCCAACATATCATCGACATAGGGATTGTGAAGGAAAGTACGGCCCCTTCGATAACCATTAGCAGCATGGGGGAATTTGATGGGACAATGTGGAGAGTCGGGGGCCAATACAGTGACCCAGATGGAGAGCCGGTAACTTTCACGATCGAGGTAGGGGGACAGGAGATTGGTCAAATCGTTGTTTCTGGCAATACTTGGGAGAGCGAATGGATCGATCTAAGTGCGTTTTCCTCGGGAGTGATCGATGTGGATGTAACGGGTTGTGACCAGTCGGGCAAGTGCACAACATCAAGCACGTCCGTGGATATTGCATCAGTTATGGAGGAGATAGTGGATTCAGAAATGCCTGATGATGCCGATGAGGTAGGGGAGTCCCTGCCGTCTTCGGGAGTCGCCTCTCTGGTCGTAGCGATATCCTTGGCAGTACTCTTCAGAAGGCGAGGTTTGTGAAATGAGCTTCTCTGGAAGAGTGGATCGTGAGTCGCACTTGGGAGGTCTGCTTGTTGGTTTCGAAGGTAGGCCGCCTCGACTAGGGGCCCGGATTAGAGTCTCTGGAGGGAAGATCCTGGGGAGAGTCGATTCGGTGATTGGTCCGGTCGGGTCTGCTTTGATTCACGTTCACCCCTTGTATGATGGGATAGATGCCATGGCATCGGTGGGGTCACCAGTCGAGATCGCGCCGAGAGAGCAACCGAGCCAGAGGCGTTCCAGAGGAAGACATCCTGGCAGGAACTTCCGTGAAAGGGGGGGTAATCGGGGCGGCGGGAACCGCGGCAGGGGCCCTGGTGGCCAAGGCGGCCGGAACTTCCGAGACAACAAGGGCGGCGGGAACCGCGGCAGGGGCCC
>CAYFGC010000111.1:0-3236 GCA_964342625.1 uncultured Candidatus Poseidoniales archaeon
CTCATTTTGAGAATGGATTAATATCCTTGGTTTGCATACGCGGTACGTTCCCAACTTGGAATTGACAAAGGAGACACGTATGGGAATTAATCCAAAGATTGGCATTACCGGTCTGCCCCGTTCTGGGAAATCTGCTGTTCTCCAGAAGGTTGTAGACATGATTTCAGAAGAGGGGAGTGGTTTCAGGAGGACCAGGGGGCCATCTCCGCCAGAGCACGTCGTAGGGGGAATGAGGTGCGAGCCAGTGATCGAGAACGGGGAGAGGGTTGGTTACGCCTGCGTCAACATCCTAACGGGTGAGAAGGGAGTAATGGCTCACCGGGAGATTGACTCGAGGAACAGGATTCTCGGATTTGGGATTGACCCGACTGAGATCGACAGGGTGGGCGTTCCCGCGATAATGGACAGCATCGGGAATTGCGAGATCCTGGTGATTGATGAGGTGGGGAAGTTCACCGTTGAAAGCGAGGGTTTCGTCAATGTGGTCAGGCTGGCTCTCCAGCATGACATGCCCACGCTACTCACTCTTCACAAGAAGAGCAGACACCCCCTTCTTCAGGACATCAGAAGGAGAGATGATGCGAGGATACTGGAGGTGACTCCAGTCAACAGATCGCTGCTGCCGTACAAGATTCACAAGCTTATCCAAGAGTTGTGAGAGAATCATCGGTCAAGTTGATGCGAAATGCCGGATGCGTCGAGTCATGGAGTCGCCGGCATCCAGATTGACTAGGCTCCTCGTGGGATTCATCCTCGCCATGTTGTTAATCACTTCGATTGCGATTCTGGATGAAGGCGAGTTCTCCCTCTCAGACGCGATGGTGGCTGCACCCATTGCGTTGATCGGGGTGGCTGGAGTCTTGCTACTGGTGATGGTTGGTGGCAGTAGGCGGCCACATGGACGGTGGGTGACAGACTCTTGGATCAGCAGGGAGCCCGAGGATGAAATGCGCTCAAGACTCGAAAGGGAAAGGGACGAGGCCAGTATGCAAGACCTTGGTTCCAAATGGGCTAGGATGGAAATGGAGCATCTCGAGTCGAAGCACGGTGAGGAGTAGCGAGCGAAACCTTGACCCCGTCCCCCCTACACGAATGGCTGGGTGATAGTGTGGGAGACGTACCTAGTGATTTGAGATACACCAAAGAACACGAGTGGGTAAGAGTTGAGGGTGACGAAGTCAGCATCGGCATTACCGACTTCGCTCAGAACGCCCTGACCGAAGTAGTGTGGGTTGAGCTCCCGGAAGTGGATTCTATCGTCGAGGTGATGGAGTCCTTCGCTAGCGTCGAATCCGTGAAATCGGTCAGCGAGATCTATGCCCCTGTGGCAGGAACGGTCACCGAGGTCAACGAATCCCTCGAGGACGCGCCCGAGAAGATCAACGAGGACCCATATGGGGAGGGTTGGATCTGCAAAATCAAGACCGGTTCGGATGTTGACGTTAGTGGGCTTCTAGATTCGGAAAGTTACTCCGCATTGATCGGAGAATGAAGATGAGCGAGATCAGAAGCGTTCACATCTACGTGGATGGCTCTTGTAGCGAGAATCGCAATGTGACCCCAGAGACCAGGGCTGGCTGGGGCCTATGTGTGATCGTCAACGACGGGGGGTCGGGCAATGGCAAGGGCCACCTGTTCACCGAGTTGAACGGAGAAGTGATCACAAATCAAGACCAGGGGGGGTACTTGGGAGCCGAAGTAGGGTCGAACAACACGGCAGAGCTTTCTGCAATTGCACACGCCCTGAGGTGGATACTAGGAGAATCGGGAGTAGAGTCCGCAACCATCAGGGGTGATTCGAACTACGCTCTCAATATCGCCTCTGGATTGTGGACTGCGAAGGCGAACCAGGCACTCGCAGGAAGGGTCAGGGATTTGTGGGATGAGGTCTCGGGGATAGTCGACCTAGTTGGTGAGCACGTTCCCGCGCACAGGGGGCACCGGTGGAACGAGCGAGCGGACCACCTTGCTTTCCGTGCCATGCAGGGGGAGTCGGCCCTCCCTCTGCAGTTTTGGAAACCCGGCCAGAGATAGTTTCAGTCTTCCTTGAGGGGGCCCAATAGTAGGTAGACGTATATCGACTGTAGTGCGAGGAGGAGGCCGACAAGGGTTAGGACCAAACCGGTTGGTTCGGGCAAGTAGGGCTGCAGTGGGTTCCCAGAAACCCAGGCCAATGCCAGAGTTGCCAATGCTGCAGCGAACACCAGTCTGACCGATTCCTCGGGATTCTCCCATTGGTCGACCCATGGAATCAGTCCCTTTCTCTTGAACGTGTATCGGTACCATGCGACATAGCCCATAGAGAGTCCTGCCAATCCTATCACGCCGGTGGTGAAGCCAGAGTCATCCCAAGGCCCACTGGGAGCGACTCCGAACACCAGCGAGTCGAGGATCAACAGGGCTGAAGCGATTGCGATAGGCAGCCACTCGGGGTCATTTGATTCAATGTCCGACTTCTCTTCCACACATTGACGGGGACGAGCCGTAGTAATGATGTATTGCTCTTGTCTGCGAAGCACGAGCAGAATGGCCAGCATCCGCTTCTCTGACGTGATTGACGCCTCTAAGAGGTTGGACGGCGTCGTATTGAGGACCCCGGTGGTGAATTCACCGGAGATCGACGAGATGGCAGGGAGGAGGGTTTTCATGAAGTGCGAGAACCTCCAGCACGTAGGGGCCTTCAAATTCAGAGGGGCTACCAATGCCGTGAAGATGCTGGGAGATGATGCAGAGCCTGGAATTTGCACGCACAGCAGCGGCAACCATGGGCAGGCGGTTGCATTAGCAGCCAAGCAGAGGGGGGTCCCGGCATTCATCGTGATGCCGGAAAATGCCCCCAAGGTGAAGGTCAGCGGGGTCAGAAGCCATGGGGCCGAGGTGATTCTTTGCGAGCCGAACCTAGAGGCCAGGGTTTCTACCGCGGACTCGGTTCTGGAACGGACCGGTGCGGCCTTCATCCACCCTTTTGACAATCCGAACGTCATCGCTGGCCAGGGGACTGCTGCGAAGGAGATGATCGAGGAGTGCGGGAGTCTCGATGCCGTCCTATCGCCCATAGGTGGTGGGGGATTGATGTCCGGCACCTGCATCTCAACTAGGCAATTGCTCCCGGGTGCGGTGATCTTCGGGACGGAGCCAGAAGGGGCCGATGACGCCGCTAGGTCATTGGAGTCCGGAGAATACGTGCCGCAGACGGGCCCGGATACGATCTGCGACGGATTGCTCACGAGCATGGG
>CAYFGC010000112.1:0-3100 GCA_964342625.1 uncultured Candidatus Poseidoniales archaeon
TCTTCCAAACCATAGAGGTTGGTCTCTCCAAGGTTGGTCCACTTTTCATCGAATTTGTCTATCAAACCTCCATCCTTGTTCATCTCGTCTTTGAATTGGTCGATATTTCGGTACAGCAGAATTGAGACTGCGTAAGAGGTCAATGCACCGAAAGCGAGTATTACCCCATACGCCAGCATTGGCATTCTGGATACGATATCGAACCTCTCAATTAGGTACTGCTCGGGTGCCCTAATCAGGAAATAAATCAGCACTGCAATCGCCAGTGGCATTAGAATCGCCTTCAGATTGACTAGAACTAGGTATCCAACTAGAATGATAATGGCAAAATTGGCTGTCGTGGCGCTATTCGATTTCCGAACAGTGGAAATCCGGCTCTCCATAAGGGGCGGAGGGCGGATTAGCAATCAAGAGTTTCCCCGGATGTTACCGTGACATCGCACGTCGGTAAACCGCCAAGAAGTCGTCTGCGTTACCGTCGAGAGTGAACCTCTCCAAGACCCTCTTCCTCCCCTCTGCCCCTTTCTGAAGCAAGGAATCCATGGAAGACGCCTCGGAACATATGGCCTGGGAGAGTGACTCCACTGAGCCTAATTCGAAAAGCCCTCCAACGCTGTCATCCACCATCTCTGGCAAGGGGCCGTGATCGACGGTCACTACTGGGGTGCCAGAACTCATTGCCTCCAATGGTATCAGCCCCTGACCCTCGTAGTATGAAGGATAAATCACCAGATCGGATGCTCTGTACATCTCAGAGAGCTTCTCAAACCCCATCCCGGACTCGATTGTGACTCTGTGGCTGATGCCCAAGCTTGAAGCCAACCGGTTCAGTTTCCTCCACAGAGAGCCACGGCCTATTATCACAAGATGTGAATCGGTCAATTCAGCGGACTTGGCGAAGGACCGTAGGAGAAGGCCATGCCCCTTTCTAGCAGCAAGCCTACCCACCGCAAGCAATAGGAGGGTATCTGTTCCGAGTCCGTACTTTGACCTAATCTCACTCTTCTTGTGGGAGTCTTCCTCGCTATCTAGGTGCATTGGTACGAACATTCCGGTGTCCACCCCCCAATGAATGACTTCGCAGTCCCAATCTGAGGGTGCGTCGTACCTAGACTCAAGATCCATCTTCGTTGCTCTGGAGTTTGGAACTATCACTGCGGAATTTTGTATAGCCGATTTCTCGAATCGGGCATACCTTCCTGCCATGAATCGGATGGCGATGTCATTCGGATTTGCCCACACCGCTGGCTCCCCAAATCGGGCTGCGAGAGTCAATCCGTCCCTTTCTCCTAGCCATGTCCCATGCATCGATGACACTACTGGGGCTATTTCCCTGCGGCATCTTTCGAATTGCTTGGTAGACCAGGAGGCCATTGGGCAATGGAGGTGTACGACGTCTACTGGCTCATCTGCATGTAGGCGAGCCAATGCCCTCAGAGCCGCCCTGCCATAAGAACGAGTGAATTCGAGAGGGATCTTGAGCCATGGCACCTGGATGATCCTTACGCCTTCCAGATGAGGTGGGGTGCCCTTGGAACTCCTGGTGATTACTGTGATCCTGTGTCCCTTATTCGCCAACTTGGATGACAGGTGGAATACGGTGGAGCCCATGCCCCCCCACCTAGGTGGGTACTCGCCTGAAATCATCGCGATATGCATGTCTTCACCGTATACTCCGGCCTAGGGCGGCGTTATTGAAGAGAACGGGGGTAGTAATTCCCCTACAATGGTTCAAAAATAGGCCTATGGTGGGCGATTACCCATGGAAGCCCTGCCAGTTCACGTTACGGTGGTGATTCCCACCAGAAACGAGGAGGAGGCGATAGTTGACACCATCCGCTCAGTCCCCAATGACGGATGGTGCGAGAAATTGGACTTCCTTGTTGTTGACGGGAATTCCGAGGACCGCACCCGAGAGCTAGCAGAGTCAGAGGGAGCAGAGGTATACCTCGAGTCGAGGAAGGGTTACGGGAGAGCTTACAGGACTGGGTTCGCCATCGCCCCGGGAGACATCATCGTCACCATGGACGCGGATTGCACCTACGACGGGTCCAGTGTCCCCGAACTAGTCCGCAAGCTGGTCGAAGAAGACCTCCAGTTCATCACATGCGACCGTCTGAAGATGGCCGAGGAAGGTGCTATGTCCGGACTCCATGGATTCGGCAACTGGGCCCTCTCATTCACTGCCAGGATGCTGTTCTTCTACGGGATACATGACAGTCAGAGCGGTATGTGGTGCTTCCGAAAGGAAATCATGGAAAACCCTAGGATGCGTCCGACTAACGATGGCATGCCCCTATCCGAGGAGATGAAGATCAACGCAAGGAGGTGCTACGGCCGGAAAAAGGCAGTGGAAATCTCGTTGCCATATAGCATCAGGGTTGGCACCGCCGAGATTCACACATGGGGGGATGGTTGGAAGAACTTCAAGTTCCTATTCTCCAAGAGACTGGGCATCAACAGGGAAAAGACCCCCTGGGGCCCTGAGAACTAGTCCTCGGAGTCGAACTCCTCGTCCATATCCCTAGGGTCGAACGAGGACCACGACTCGATGACTTGCATGTCCTTGGCCATCTCCGCCATCTTCATCCGCCTGTAAGAAATCCCGGCCACAGTCAGAGAGGCCATTGTGATCAGGAGCAACGGGATGCCCAGGGATGAGACCCAGTCCTCCAGGCCACCGCTGTCGGACTCCACGATGGGGACGGTATGAACGGCTCCGGGTGAGACCAGTTCTGAGTCGATGGCCCATACCTCCACCCTGGCCCAAGACCCCCCAGAGACCAGCCAGGAGAACCTTGACGTCCAAATCCCATCGCCCTCCACCGAATCACCGTTTGTTCCGTCATCGTAGAAGTACATCGCAACCGAGGAGCCCCCGGCGATTAGCTCCCCTCTGACGATATCAGTAGTCCCATCATCATCCTGGACCCTCACCGTGGTAGTGACCAAGGTCGGTACTCCGTCTTCGACCTTGTTTACCGAGACCATCAGGTCGAATACCTCCGGGGCGCTGGATCCGACGGTAAGATTCACTGAAGCAACAGATGTACTCCCTCGCGAATCTTTGACCAGCAAATCCACCCTCACTGGTCCGGGC
>CAYFGC010000113.1:0-2977 GCA_964342625.1 uncultured Candidatus Poseidoniales archaeon
GAGAGAGCACCGGTCTCTGAGTAATTGTCGCGAAAGTGACTTGACTAAGTTCCAACGGGAATGGTCATGGGCGAGGAGGAGCATAAAGCAATAGTTCCTTCGAAGAGGGGGGTTACGTATGCGAAAAGGAAGTTCGAACCAACGTCCTCCAGGAAGGGCGAACCCGAGTTCTTCATGGACGAAGGGATGAAGAGGCTATCCACTCCCTGGTCAGTTGCTTCAATCAGGGCTGGTCAGATTGATCCCCTATCACTTCCTGCTGGAGTGATTCTGGACGCAGCAGCTGGGTCTGGGATTCAACTAATCGCCTTTTCGAAGATACTGAAGAGGCCTTCTCTGGGTATTGAATTGGACGAGGATATAGCCAAGCTTTGTGCTGCAAATATGCAATTAAACTCCGAAGGTGAGGTTCAACGCTCACTGGATAGAGTCCTAGTGGGTGATGGAGGTTCTGCTGAGTCTGCAATCTCGACTTATTGGGCCAGCCTAAGAGATGCGGGCACGCGTGCTCACCCTCCTGTAGCTATGCTGCACCTTGATCCAGCCAGGCCGAGAGATGCGCAAAACCACAGTTTAGAGGAAATGGAACCAGACATCAAAACGGTACTGAAAGCATGGAGCAGCCATTTGCAGATTGGTCCAAAGGGTCCGGCTATTCTGTTGGATTTGTCTCCTAGACTGGATACAGTACAAAGAGCAATGGTTGATGGAATTCTTGAGACTATCTTCCCCGGGTCCTCTTGGACTTGGGAGTGGCTAAGCAGGGGTGGGGGGCGAGTTGACAGGCTCTCTGTTTGGATTGGTTCTCTGTCATCAAATTGTTCGAACAGGTGCATGAGAGTGGGGCGGAAGAAAATCGTCGCAAGTATCGAAGGAGAGGGTGCGGGGGCGGTTGAGGAATCTTTCAATAGCGTGATGGAGATTCCACGAGGGGCCTACCTAACAATAGTGGATCCCGTGCTAATTGAGAGTGGCCTCCAGAACTCATGGCACGAGAAGGCAGTAGGGAGTGGCTCTGGTTCATCGTGGGTCAGAATCGAGGGTAGGAGACCAATGCTAATCCATACAGATGAGTTATCGGAAGATGACGAGGTCAGAGGTTTTGTCGTAGCGACAGGGAAAATAGTACAACACAGACTCTCTGCTCCAGAACTTCACACCATAGACCAAGTGGCATCCTCGGTTGCGAAAAAGGGAATTTCAAAAATCACCCTTAGGTGCAGTCTTGATCCGGAAATTCACCCAACACTTCAGAGGAGGATAACTAGGGAGTTGAAAGGGGCAGAAGGGACCAAGGGTTTCATGGTGGACTTGGATGTTGTAAGACCTACTGGAAATCAGAAGGTGTATATCGTTTGCAAGGAATAAAGGCACTTTAGTAAAAATGACAATGTCCAATCGGTTCAAATAGGAACTGCAGTTCGCGAGGATGCCCAAAAGGCCACCGAAAGGTGAACACGGGGGAACCGTAATGCCGAAAGTGAACGAAGCAGAACTTGGAGATGACTTCTCTTACATCGTCAGAATTGCTGACACTGACATTGATGGTTTGAAACCAATAACCTATGGCCTCACCTCGGTCAAGGGAGTTGGGATAAGGACTTCAATGATGATTTGCAGACTTTCTGGGATAGATGGCACTAGACTTGGTGGCCATCTCTCATCTGAGGAACAGGATCAACTCAGGAAGGCAATAGACGATTACGCAACTAATGTACCTTGGTGGATGGTAAACAGGCAGAGGGATTTGGAGTCAAATGAAGACGCTCATATCATTGCCAATGAAGTTAGCATGACGAAAGATGACGATGTGGCGAGACTGGCTGAAATCAAGACATGGCGAGGAATGAGGCACAGGAGCGGCCACAAGGTCAGAGGCCAGAGGCTAAGATCAAACGGACGAAGGGGCTCTGCATTGGGTGTCCAGAGGAAGAAGTGAGGTGAAACAATGGGCGAGCCAAAATTCTCCAGACCACGGACACAGACCCCAACGCACCCTTGGAAACAGGCAAGGATAGACGAGGAACATGATCTCAAGGAGAGATTCGGATTAAAGAAAGTAGGAGGGATGAGAGAGATATGGAGGGAGAAGTCGTCCCTCAGAAGGCATCGAAACCAAGCAATGAAGCTTATCGGAAGGGTTGATTCATCAGAAGGCCACTATGCTAAGGAGAAGGAGCAATTGCTCGGTTCTCTAACTAGGAAGGGGCTTTTGCAGACAGGAGCTGACATAGGAGACGTACTCGAAATAAATGTCGAACATATGCTTTCAAGGAGGCTCCAATCAGTGGTATACTACAAGGGACTTGCACCATCTATGCGGGCGGCAAGAAATCTGATTGTGCATGGACACATTTGTGTCGGCGAGCAGCGTATGACCGTTCCTGGATATCATGTCCTGAAGGAAGAGGAAGATTCGTTGCAATATAGCAACAACTCTCCTTTTGCTGATCCTGAGCATCCATTCAGGAAGGACTTGGAGACGATGAGGTTCCAAGAGGAAGAAGAGGATGAGGAATCTGATGAGTCTACTGAAGATGGTGATTCGGATACTGACAAGGAGGAGAAGTGATGGGTCACAAAGCGATTCTGCATATTTACAGCACTTTCAACAATGTGCTAATTACCGCTACTGATCTAACTGGTGCTGAGACGGTTTGCAAGGTCTCAGGGGGGATGGTGACCAAGGGAGGTAGTGACTCTGGTGGTCAGTTTGCGGCTACTAGGGCTGCAGAGAAAATTGCTGAGATGCTGTCTGAGAAGGATTTTGATCAAGTCATAGTGAAGTATAGAGGCGCTGGAGGGAACAGATCAAACAGTGCCCCGGGGGCTACGGCTGCGATTAGAGCATTAACTCGTGCAGGAGTTAGAATTACGAGAATCGAAGATGTGACTCCTATGCCAACCGATGGGACAAAGAGTAAGGGTGGACGAAGGGGCAGAAGAGTTTGAATTGAGGTGAAAATATGGTGAAAAT
>CAYFGC010000114.1:0-2952 GCA_964342625.1 uncultured Candidatus Poseidoniales archaeon
TTCGTTTAGTTTAAAATAGACCAAAAATTCCGATTGACACAAACTGGAGATGAACCTCATGGGAGTAGGAATAGAACCGATAGGAGAAATGGTGCTTTTAGCAATGGAGAACGCCCCCGAGAAGACCGAATCAGGTCTTCTCCTGCCCGAGGAGGCCCGAGACAAGATGACCGTCGGAAAGGTCGAGGCAGTCGGGCCGGACGCGAAGAGCGTCTCGGTAGGAGACCGCGTGATCTTCAGGCAGTTCAGCGGGACCAAGATGGAGTGGATGGGTATGGATTACCTTCTGATTCAGGAAGAGGATATTCAAGCCAAGGTAATGGGGTGATTAGATGGGAGCAAAGAAGATAGTTTACGGAGAAGAAGCAAGAGAGAAGTTACTGGAGGGAATTGATACCGTCGCAAACGCGGTCAAGGTGACCCTAGGGCCAGCAGCGAGGACCGTCGTGCTGGAGAAGTCGTGGGGAAGCCCCTCTATCATCAACGACGGGGTCACGATAGCCAAGGACATCGAGCTGGGCGACCCATTCGCCAACATGGGCGCCAAGCTGATCCAGGAGGTCGCAAGCAAGACCCAGGACAATGCTGGAGACGGCACATCAACCGCATCCATACTCGCCCAGAGCCTATGCCATCACGGTCTGGAGAACATGGAATCCGGGTCTAGCCCAGTGGAGCTGAAGGCCGGGTTTGACCAGGCAATAGAGACCGTGGTCGACTCCCTGAAGGACAGGGCAGTGCCAGTCGAGACCAGCGAGACCATCAAGCAGGTCGCCACGATAGCCTCTAACAACGACGAGGAGATAGGGGCCCTGATCGCCGAGGCAGTAGATGCCGTCGGAAGGGAGGGAGTCATCACCGTCGAGGAGGCCAAGTCGATCGAGACCTCGCTGAACGTAGTCGAGGGAATGGAATTCAACAAGGGATACATGAGCCCTTACATGATTACTGACAGGGAGAAGAGGGAGGCGGTGCATGAGAGCCCCCTGATCCTGCTCACCGACCACACAATCAACTCAGCACAGGACCTTCTGCCAACCCTGGAGGCCAGCGTCCAGCAGAAGAGGCCCCTTCTTATCGTGGCCAAGGACATCGAAGGAGAGGCACTGGCGACACTGGTGCTGAACGTAGTTAGCAAGGTCGTTAAGGCAGTCGCAGTCAAGGCACCCGGGTTCGGGGACGAGATCTCCGAGCAGCTAGAGGACATCGCCGTCCTCACGGGGGCTAAGCCGCTCTTCAAGGACCAAGGAGCCGACCTAAAGGCACAGGGGCCATCGAGCCTCGGAAGCGCCGACCGCATTATCGTGGCCAAGAACAAGACCACTGTAGTCGGTGGCGGTGGCGACAAGAAGGCAACAGAGGAGAGGGCAGAGCTGCTCCGCGGTCAAGCAAAGCTCTCCACCAGCAAATGGGACAGGGAGAAGATCGAGAAGAGGGTCGGCAAGCTGACCGGAGGAGTCGCTGTACTGAAGATCGGGGCAGCCACCGAGACCGAGGTCAAGGAGACCAAGGCAAGGGTGGATGACGCCCTCAACGCGACCAGAGCAGCAATGGCGGAAGGGGTCGTTGCCGGAGGGGGAGTAACCCTGCTCAGGGCCCGCGAGGTCCTCAAGGGACTCGCCGAATCCGCAGACGGCGACCGTGCGATCGGGATAAACCTGGTCTACGACGCCCTTGCAGCGCCAACCAGGCAGATATCTGCTAACGCTGGCGCCGATGGTGACGACGTGATCAGCAAGATCCTCTCCAACGACGATGAGAACTACGGTTACAACGCACGATCAGGCGAGTACGTCAACATGGTGGAGACCGGAATCCTGGACCCAGCCAAGGTCACCAGGAACGCATTGGAGTCAGCCGGTTCGATAGCAGGCCTAGTTCTCACCACTGAGACCCTGATAGCCGATGACCCAGAGCAAAAGGAAGCAGCACCTGCAATGCCCGACATGGGCGGCGGCATGGGCGGCATGGGCGGCATGGGATTCTAGACGAGACCAAACACCAACTGGAACATTCATTTCCGGACACTCCCACGCTGGGTCGCCTCAATGACGACAAAGGGTGACCGAGCTTAGGCGCTGACGTGCCCTATGAGTACCGAGAGGCACCTTTGAGCGAAGGAGTTGAAGACGTTGAGGTTCCCCGGACCTCACATGGGAGCATCCCGCAAGGCCCTCATCATCGCCTCTCTGCTGATGGCATCCACGATGAGCAGCGGATGCCTGGCACTGTCCATACAGCGCGAGATCATGGAGAGCTGGAGGGAACCTCCAGTGTACATAGATGAGGACGTGACGGTCGGCTGGTCCGAGACATTCGAGACAGGTACGGAGCTAGACTCGGTACTGTACACGAACACGACAAACCTCGTCTTCGACGAGACCGTCTCCAGCCTGGTCATCAACTTCAGGGCGCAGTTCCCCTACTCGAGCACGGTCGAGGACCTGGTCGGGAACGACACCAACCAGGTTCGCTACGTCGAGGCGAGGCTCTGGGAGCCGGGCACACAGCAGTCAGGAGGAGTCCCGTTCTGGGAGGTCCGCGCAACGCAGGACTACCCCGGGGAGAGGTGGGACTGGCAGCTCGACTTCATCGAGGGCACATGGGTCCTGGAGGTCGAGGCGAGGGGATGGGGGGTTACCACGCCGGTCGAGCAACTGTCGTTCCACGACTCATTCGACCTATATGCGACCATGACCAAGCCATGCGTGCACTTCCCGAGCTCTCACGAGGTCAGTGCCGATGGCGAGATGGAGTGCACCTTCCTCTCAGAACTAGAAGACTGAGCCTCTGGACGGCCTACCCCTCTGCGTAGCGCTTATCAACCAAGGGCAGGTGGCCGCGCTGCTGAGGAAACCGAATGTCGGAGAGTACGTCGCCCCTTGTGTCGCTGGATATGTACCAACTTCACGCCGTTCACATAGGGACCAATCAGAAATCGGCGGACATGAA
>CAYFGC010000115.1:0-2853 GCA_964342625.1 uncultured Candidatus Poseidoniales archaeon
CTGAGAGTGTGTAACAGAGTTGTAGCAGCCGGTGAACTCCTCCCCATCTGGGTCGTTGGAAGACGTGTAGTTCTCCAAGTACATCCATGCCTCGCAAGATGCCTGTGAGGTATCCGAGGATACCGTGTGGGAGACCATGTTGTAGCAGATCGAAGTGTACTCAGCAACGTATGCCTCGATGACCCTGTAGAAGGCGTGTCCCTCTGCCTGGTGCTTGTCGTAGTCTGAAGTGTCTCCAGCAGCTAGGTCGTCTGTCATCTTCGATGCGTACCTTACGGAAGCCTGTGAATAGACGATGATGATGTTCTTGAGAATCTCATCTCGTGCGTCGACTAGACCTTGCATGTCCTCGTTCTGCATAGCGGTGAGGCCGGCATTCATTGCAGCCAGTGTAGCTACGTTAGTTGCGGCGGTGCCGCCAGAGTTGGCGGTCCCGAAGTTTCCAGCCCTCTTGTCGGCAGTGGCGTATGGTCCGCATCCGTCGTAGTCGTGGTTAGAATCATCTGGTCCGTGATAGAATGCCCATCCTTCGTCCCAGGCGTGCTGAGCATCATCTGGGCCCCAGTTTCCTGCCTCTGCCTTGATAATAGCGGCATTTAGCTCGTGGATAGCGTATGCGGTCATTACACCATTCTGGATTCCCTTCTCAGTTGCTTGGTCTCTGACTGTGTCGGACTCTCCATCGAATGCCCCAGAACCGCTAATGGCGGCGTTCACGAAGTCATGCCATGACCCGTCTGCACCATAGAATGCGTCATAGGCGTGGTTCTTGCCTGACGCATCGGCAAAGCCCTTCAGGGTCCTGTAGGATCCATCGGACTTCTCAGCGTGCTTTCCGTTTTCATAGATGTCCGATACGGCATCCCAGTCGTATGCCCCGGACAGGTCCTTGATATCGCAGACGTCTCCCATTAGCATCCGGTGGTTATCAACATTGGAGGCGTATTCGTAGCCTCCGTCCTCTGCATCCAGATCAACGTCATCTCCAGCACACCCTGCAAGGGCCGAGGCCATCATTAGTATTGTCATCATTAAGCTCAGTAGTTTTCCATTCATTTAGGTCAACCTAAACCTTCGCAATGGGTATGTCTTATAATTTTTAGGTAACCCTAAATCTCAATTGTGTTCTACTGCTTAGCCAATGTTGGCATGTCAAATTAGAATTTGATTTTACAAACCAAAATTCCAGAAGATTACCATTATTACTGTACTGTATGGCATAGAGGTTGTGGGAAAAAGAGGCGTTCTCCTAATGAACATAGGAACGCCAGATGAAGCGACGATAGAGTCAGTCAGGAGTTACCTTAGGGAGTTCTTACTGGATCCTGACGTGATTGACATTCCGACAGTAATTAGACACATTCTTGTCAGGGGGATTATTCTCAGGACTAGACCAAGAAAAATAGCACCTAGGTACGCAAGCATTTGGATGGACGGAGATTCCCCTCTGCGAGTTTATACGAACAGAATGGCAGAGAAGCTCCAATTGGAAATGGGAGATGTTGAGTGCGAGGTAGGAATGAGGTACGGCAACCCAAGCATCGGCTCTGCTTTGAAGAGTCTCAGATCCAAAGGAGTTGATGAGTTGCTTCTCGCTCCTTTATTCCCACATCATGCTCAAGCCACTACTGAGTCTTCGATGAAAGAGGCTTTTAGGCAACTTAGTCAAATTGGTTGGACTCCGGAACTTTTCCAACTTGGTCACTTCGAAGAGGAGCCAGAGTTTATCATGCCCCTAGTTAATTCAATCAGGCCCCAACTGGAGGAGGGGTCCCATTTGGTTTTCTCCTTTCACGGACTTCCCATATCCCATGTCAAGAGAGCTGACAGAACAGGTTCACACTGTCAGAAGGTTGACGGTTGTTGCACCATAAGATCTGAGGCCAACTCGATGTGCTACTCTCATCATTGCAATATGACCGCAAGGGCAGTTGTTGAGGAGTTGGGCTTACCAGATGAATCTTGGTCGATAAGCTACCAGAGCCGCCTAGGTCCGGCTAAGTGGCTCAAGCCTTCAACGCTATCTGTGTTAGAAGATCTGGCGAAGAAGAAGTTTGACGTGGTTGTTGTCTCTCCGGCCTTCTTAGCAGATGGATTGGAAACAATGGAGGAATTGGATATGGAGGCTCGAGAGCACTACATCAATAACGGTGGAAGAAAGTTCTCGATTGTCAAATGTCTCAACGACAACCCGGATTGGATCAAAGGGCTATCGCAGTTGATAGAAAAGAGGTTCTCTAATGTTCAGAACTAGGAATCCTAAGAATGAAAATCGTCCCAATTAGTGCTAGAATAAGAGTGGCGGCCTTGGAGACTAGGACATCGTCAGGTATGGCAACTAGGACTGCGAACAATACGAATGCCCACATAGTCCCGAGAATGACCGGTTTGCTTTTCTTGGGAATTCCATTTCCTTCACGGTAGTTCCTCACATGTTCGCCGAACAATCTATTGTTGATTATCCAGTCATAGAACCTCTGACTGGACTTAGCGAAGCAGGCTGCTGCCAGGATCATGAATGGCGTGGTTGGCAAACCGGGTACAGGAATCCCAATTAGCCCCAGTGTCATTGAAATGAAGCCTATGCTGAACCAAAAAATTCGGCTAATTTCAGACCGGTCCGTATCGACGAGGTGGACATCTTGGTCTTCCACGTCTGTTCGGCAAGAAGTGGCACTTAGTATCTTGTGTTTGGGAATTCTGGCTCATTTGGCTGGGTAGCCTTGATTTCCCCCCTCTATGTCCGAAGAACATGGTGGTGACGGACCTTACAGAGTTCGAGTCGAGGCTTCTGAAGTGGATTTCAGCTTCTGACTTCGTCGAGGTGGCTTGGTCCACTAAGAGGGCGGCAGA
>CAYFGC010000116.1:0-2756 GCA_964342625.1 uncultured Candidatus Poseidoniales archaeon
CACGTCTCCGGCTCCGAAGGCCGGAAGGATATCCAGACTACCCTAACGGTCCACGATTGTTCCCAGCCGGGCCGACCCATATTCAATCCGACGGATGACAGAGCACCACAAGCCTCGATAGGCTCTTGTGGACCCTAACTGGGATTGCGGAATTCACATGCCATCCGGATTCGGCTATCTTGCCCTTCATTTCTTTCCAACTAAGACCCATTACCTGCAGCTGATTTGAGATCGGGCCATCGAGAGCTTCTGGGCTGGACGGGAGCATCGTGCAGACGGTGCCATCCGAGCACATCTCTCTACCCGAGGTAAGAGCTCCGAGAAAGACATCCAATCCGTCCTCTGATGACCACGCGTTTCTCCCGTAAGGAGGATCGAAAACGAATGAGCAACCCTCAATTCTCCCCCAAAGTTCGTGAATCGAGTCTGCTGAGCATCTTTCGGCCCTATATGATCCGTTTCCCTCTGCCCAGTCCAGGTTTGCTTTGGTACCCTCAACCATTCTTGAGTCAAGATCGCTAGCAAGTACTTCCAATCCCAACATGGACGCCTCGATGGCGATTCCACCAGTTCCACAGAATGGATCTACCACAACAGAAGGGGCACCTCTCGAGAATGAGAGGGAGACCATCAGACGTGCTAACCTTGGATCCATAGTTACTGGTTTGAAGAAGGGTCGATCAGTGGGAGATGTACCGACGTATGTGCCCGGGAATGATCCATCCCTGATCCCCCAGAGGATTAGTGGGTTCTGTTGAGCGTCGTCCCAGTGGCCGGAGGAGTCCCCAGGACCAGCGAGAATCACAACGACCTCATGTTCTGGATTCTCCAGGTCTACTGGCCTCTGGTCACTGGATATCTGAGCCCCGACCTCAGATTCTATGTCCCTACGGGAGAGGTCGCATACCCCGGTACCTAGCTTCCTTGCCCTGACTGCGAACGACCCCTTTGGAAGGAACGACTCAGCCCACTCATTAACGCATGTTGCGACGTCGTGTGCGGATACATCTTGCTCGTAGACCCAGAGCCTGGAAGTTGAGTGGAGGACATCGTCGACTAGAGAAGCTCCTGATATCCTCCCCAGTACTGATTCTGTCTGTGTGACAAAGGTGAGGCGAGGGTGTAGAGTCTCAATCGGGCCTAGAAGTGCTTTGCACTCCTCCCGGAAAAGACGAGGGTGCCAACCACTCCCAAGAAGTACCAAGCTTCGTGCTCCCATACCTACTCCGCAGGGCCCTCTGGGCTTCAACCCTATATGCCCCCACTACTAGCACCACCCATAGTTGTGAGGCGGGGAGTATGGGCTGCAATCTGAGGGACCTAGTTTCACCGGAAGCAATTGAGCTGAGTGACCTATCGGGACAGAGAGTGGCAATTGACGTGTTCCTGAATTCATACCAGTTCATCACTTCGATGACAGGCGTCGATGGGAAGCCTCTCTCTTTCGATGGGAAGCCTGTTGCTCACCTGATGGGTTTCCTAGACAGGGCCACAGTGATGATCTCAGAAGGTATAGATCCTGTCTTCGTATTCGATGGCAAGCCACACGATCTCAAGAGGGAGACTCTTGATGGAAGGAGGGAGAGGAAGATAGAGGCCGTTTCCCGTTGGGAGGCTGCAGTTGATGCGGGTGACATGGAAGCTGCGAAGAAGCTGGGGCCTCAGACGGCTGAGTACACCCCCCACATGGTTCAGGAAACCAAGGACTTGTTCGACCTGATGGGGGTCTCATGGGTCGAGGCTCCCATGGAGGCAGAGGGAGCCGCTGCAGTGATGTGCTCCAGGGGAGATGTGGCTGCGGTTGCCAGCCAGGACTGGGACACTCTCCTATACGGATCACCGGTTATGGTCAGGAACCTTACTAGTCACGGAACCAGGAGGTTCGGAAGAGTCATGAGCGCGGAGAGGATTTTCCTATCAGAGACACTAGAGAGCCATGGGATCACTAGGGAGCAGCTTGTTGACCTTGGCATAATGGTCGGAACGGACTTCCATCCAGGTATCAAGGGAATCGGTCCCAAGACCGGTCTGAAGCTAATGAAGAAGCATGGCACCATGGAGGCAGTTGCCGAAGCCAGGGGATTCGAACTGCCGGACAACCTAGAGGGAATCAGATCCCTCTTCATGGAACATCCTGTTGGCGACGAACCGCTTCCAGAAGCCCAGAGAGCAGTGGAAGAGGACTTGCGTTCCTTCCTCCAAGAGGAGCGTGGCTTCTCAGAGAGGAGGTTGGAACGCGCACTAAACCGTCTGGCCGAAGCCGGACGTCTCAAGTCATCGAGCCAGCCTTCTTTGTTCGACTTCTGATCAAATCAGAGGTCGAAGTCGTTCTCTTCCGAATCTGGGATTCCGTCTCCGTCATCGTCATCATCGGTGTAGTCTGGGATTCCATCGTTGTCGTGATCGAACTGGCCGGTGGTATCCCAGCCATCGTTCAACTCGAACCAGTCTGACAGCCCGTCGTTGTCGTCGTCCGTGTCATAGCTGTCCCAGAACCCGTCGTTGTCGTGGTCGTACCGGTAGGCACCGAAGGCCCCGTCCAACTCGTCAACATCCAGGATGTTGTCGTTGTCGTCGTCGGGGTCTGCTGCGTCATTGATGCAGTCGTTGTCGTGGTCCCTTGCGGCGTCCACATCGAATATTCCATCTCCATCCAGGTCCACGAGTTGCTCCTCTGTCCCGTCTCCGTCACAGTCCAACTTGTCCTCCCAGTTGTCTATGCCGTCGTTGTCGATGTCGAAGTCGATGCTGTCCTC
>CAYFGC010000117.1:0-2663 GCA_964342625.1 uncultured Candidatus Poseidoniales archaeon
GGATTTCAGCTTCTGACTTCGTCGAGGTGGCTTGGTCCACTAAGAGGGCGGCAGAAGCATTCAAGGTCGAGGAGAAGGAAGTCTACGAGGCACTGGCTGCCCTTACCATGAAGGCAAAAGATCACATCCAGATTTTCTACGACGGTGGGGCAATAAGGATAATTGCAGATTACTAACTACTCATTCTAGTTTTTTCCAGCGCGGCCGATTGAAGGTAGAAAAACCCCTGACCAAGTGGGTTTGGTATTTTCAGACTCATCGGTGAAGAATGAACGGAGATAAATTGACACTAGGTCAATCAGCATCACAACCAAGAAAATTATCAATAAATATGCTCCAACCCTGTCGTACTGCAAGAACTTGAGATAGAGGTGGATGTAATACCCAATTCCTCCGGCACCAACAATCCCGATTACGGTCCCGGATCTGACGTTGTATTCGAACATGAATATCATCTGAGCAATTAGATGGTTCGCTGTTTCAGGGATCACGACCCCAACAGATATCTCTGCTTTGGTCAAGCCCATTGCAGTGGCAGCCTCCAGTGGTGCGCTGTTCATCCCCTCTATTGCCTCATACTGCATCTTCCCAAGGTAGCCGACAGTGTAAATCGACATGGCCAAGATTCCTGCTGTGGGGCCCAATCCGACTAGGATTACGAAAATTATGGCCCAAATTAGACTGGGGAGGCTCCGGCAAGCAGAGACTATGGCTCTAGAAGGATATGTGATGTATTGTGGGAATAGGTTTCTCGAGCTCAAGAGGCCCATTGGCAATGAGAAAATCATTCCGAAGAAAGTTGCAAGAATTGCAATTTTAATGGTCTCAATCATTCCAATCCAAGCTGTTGAGCATGTGAATTGAAGGAAGCCTTTTGCTTCGCATGGGGGATATGCCTGGGGTTCTATTACGCCCCAACCATTCCAATCCCAGACCATGCCGGAGGTTAGTTTGAGGATTATCCAGAAACCGAAAATTACGACAGAAGCAGAAACCATCAACTCCTTTAATTCTGAGTCAAACTTTACCAAGATTAAACCTCCATTATCGAAGTATCTGTGATGAATGGATTTAGCCGTCCATCATCGATTACCAAAAGCCTGTCAGAAATCTCCCTAGCCCTTGAGATATCGTGTTCCACCAAAATCATTGCAGCATTGCTTGATCTCACGTAATCCAGAACCGAATTAACTACCCTAACCGATGTATCCTCATCTAACTCACTTAGGAATTCATCTGCCAGGATTAGTTCTGGACGCTGGGCTAGAGTCCTGGCTGTGGCCACTCTCCTCTGTTGACCTCCCGATAGTCGTTTGATTGGTTCGTTCTTCTTTTCTTTCAATCCCAAGTCTTCAATTGCATTCATTGCATTTTCTCGAGATGTTGCCCGAGGATTTCCGGCCCTAGAACCCAACATTACATTGGCCCAAACGCTGGAGTGTCTGACCAAGCCCAATTTCTGTGGAATGTAACCAATTGATCCTCTTTCTGGCCTGTTTGGAATGGTCGCCCCACAAACCTGCACCGTTCCAGAAATAGGTTTGAGAATCCCTGCGATTGTTCTTAGAAGGGATGTCTTTCCTATCCCAGAGGGGCCGGTGATGGCAAGGACTTCGCCCTCATTTACATGGAAATCTTCTATTGATAACAAAGGATGGCCATTGAAGCCCACCTCCAGGTTACTAATCGACACAGTCGTTTTCACGGCCTTTTCGAGCATGAGTTCTCTTTTGACGTTTAGGTAACCCTAAATTTATGACCAAAATGCATTTCGGGTCAGATATGAGTTCAGCTATTGATATGATTAGAGACCAATTTGAAGGAAGAGCCATCCCAGTTGCGGTTGTAGGTTTGATGTTATCATCTGCAGTTTTATGGGCATTATTCACTGTGAATTACGACGAGTGCGGTGACGATGAGGACTGTATCAGAATTGCTTACGAAGTGAAGGACACATACCTATTCTGGGAGGCGAACCCACAAGAAATGGCTGACAAGCTCAGCGAATTGACTGGGGAGAAAGTGGTAGTTTACCCAGTGGCTGATGAGGTAGCCGCGATAGAGGCAGTTGCAAACGGGAATGCAGAAATCGCGATGGTCGATGGCGCGGCCGGTTGGCTGGGTTACCAGGTGTACGACTTGGACGTAGTCGCCGTCGAGAAGAAGCCTGATGGTAGGGTCTACTACAACGCTGCAGCATGGGTAAGGGCTGACTCCGACATCGCAGACGCATACCTTGATGATGATCCCGACACCGACCCATTCGCACTAATGGAGGGAAAGAAATCGTGCCACACGGGTTGGCTGAAGAGCGCTGGCATGCTGATACCAATGGGTTATCTAATTGGCAATGGGTATGCTGAAGTCGTTGGCGATGAAGAGGAGATTGAGTCTCTCAGGGCGACAGTGACGAACTTCTTCCATGTAGATTCAGAAATCCCCGAGGGTGGTACTCCGTACTCTGGCTACAAAGGTGCCATGAAGTGCATGATGACCGGCCATGGGGATATTGCCCTGGTGAAAGACACGGCATACCGCCTCTATTGCGATGAGAACGAGGATGGCGTGCCTGACGGTCCTGACTGGTGCCTAGACAGGGACGAAATTGTCATGCTTCCCTCTTTTGGTCAAGCACCCAGCCATCCTGTCATGTATGACCCAGC
>CAYFGC010000118.1:0-2646 GCA_964342625.1 uncultured Candidatus Poseidoniales archaeon
TATCTGCCTTCTTTCCTTTAACTGTGCGAACGTACAGTTCTGGGTCATCGAGGTCGGGGTGGTTCTGGAAGTAGTTTGCATACTCGACGTCGTCCCTGCCATTAAGACGGGAGCGGAACATCTGGAGCGCCGTGTGATTCCCGTCGATGACTCTGATTCGCAGTTCTCGACCCTCGTTCTTCAATACTTTGACTGGCATAGGACGAACGCTCGACTGGAGTGGCCCTTTTGAGGCCTTGCATGTCAAAGCCGTGCGAAACCGACCACAAACTTCCCCTAAGTTTTACATCGGGAGGTTTTGGCGGTGACGATGTCAGGCATGGAAGCCATGACAAAACGCGTGGCTGAATCATTCGAGCGGATGTCTTTGACGATCCTATTGACGAGCCTCCTATTGACTGGTTTCCTAGCATATTTCCTAGTTGGTAGCCTTGCTTTCACCACTGATCTCTCTTCTTTCGCCCCCGAGACGGATGCAGACGATGCACAGGAGAGGATCGAGGGGGCCATTGGCACTTCACCGCATCTGATATACGTCAATGTTAGACCTGCGGCTAGCGAGGACCAAGTCCCTAACGTCCTAGAGATGCAGGCCCTACAACAGCTGGCCAAGGATCACGCGATGATTCAATCGTATTCCGACGAGAACGGCTTTTTCATAGACTCCCAGATAAATGCCGCAGAAGTACTTGAGAGATTCTTGGAACAGAGGAACCACACGGGGGGACTCTCAGAATTCAACGATTGGAAGGAGATGTTGGACGCTGTTCTAGGGGACGAGGAGTGTGGTGATGCGATTGGGAGTGACGAGAGATCCATTGCTACTGCTGCCTTCGCATCTTCTGCCTTGCTCAACAAGGATCTGGATTACTCGCCCGTTTGTGATTGGCTGGAGAGCGGAGAAGGGAATCCAACACCCACTGCAAGCAGTACCTTGTGGCTCATAGAAATTAGTGGAGAGATAGAGAGCGATGACCGCCAGAGGCATGCAAATCAGATCAGGACGATGCTAGGAGGAGAGTCGATACTTGAGTACGGGGTAATCTCAGACGACCTGATCAGCAACGACATAAATGAGTCTACCCTAGATAACCTAGTTTGGCTTATTTTCCTCGCAGTGATTGTCGTGGTCTTGCTTCTCGCGCTCACGTTCCGGTCGGCGACAATGGTCGTTGCCCCCCTGGTCGCACTACTGGCTTCTCTGGTCTGGACCTATGGTGCGATTTCTCTGATGGGGATGCGTTTCTCCATCCTAGAGATAGCAGTTGCGCCAGTTGTGCTTGGACTTGGGATAGATTACTCCATCCATCTTCAGAGGGCGTACGAAAGGGCAAAGGAAGACTCTAGCAGCTCGGCTGAGGCTTGGGCGAAGGCTTTGATGGAGTTGCGAGTCGCCCTCTCACTGGCAGTAATTACCACTGTATTCGCCTTCCTTGCCAATTCGCTATCCCCACTCCCCCCTCTCAGGACATTCGGAGCAACTCTGGCACTGGGGGTCGTCTGTGCCTTCCTGGCAAGCACGGTCACCGTGGGTGCGATGCACGTCTTCGTTGAGAGGACGATGGGGGCAACCCGGAGTAGAGGGCTCGAATTGGGGAGGCTGGCTGAGAAGGGTGCAGACTTCCAGAGAGGGAATGCCCCCCTCGTACTTCTTTCTGTGGCGATTATCACTGCAGCTTCCGTAGTAGTGGCAATGCAGGGACTAGACACCAGTTTCGAGTTGACGGACTTCCTCTCAGAGGACGAGATGGAGATTATGGAGATAAGGGAGGATCTCTACCAGTCCTACGAAGTAAACGCCCTGAAGTCGGTCTACATTCTTGTTGAGCCTGGAGAGGGGGAGGCGTCGTTCGACAGCGAAGAAGTCCTAATCGAGGCACTGGGTGACTTGGAGGACGCCCTCGCCAGGATGGAGGGGACGGTTGTAACTGAGGCGCCTGGAACGAGCAACGAATGGGCATCTTACGACAGCATATACAGAATCGTGGCAGATGCGATTGAGCAGGATGCTGGATTCGGTTCCGAGCACAACCTAGAGGTGTTCGGTGACGATCTAGCTCCAAGCGAGAGTTTCGTCGAGGGTGACCTCGCAGCGGCCCTATACTCCCTCCTATCGAATGACACCATAGGCGACCAACTCAGAGGGACGACATGGGCAGAGAGGACCGGGGAGCACGTTGGTTTGACCGAAGACGGCTCTGAGATAAGGTTCCTAAGAATCAGAGTAGATGTCGAAGCGCAGAGCAGTGCAATGGTCGAGCAGATTTCAGACGACATGAAGGAGGAGTCGTTCATTGTCTCTTCCGACACTGGCGGGAGGGCATATCCTGTCGGAGACCTGATGACCCTTTCCAACCTCCTTTCTGGGCTAATCTCATCCATCGTTAGTTCTACAGCAATCAGCCTCACTGTTTCCCTACTGGTGCTGGCGTCGCTAACTAGGAGGGTGGGACAATCCCTCCTGGTAATCCTCCCAGTAGGCCTTGCAGGGTCTTGGGTGGTGGGTTCCATGGCTGTTCTCGGGATAAACTGGAACGTCCTAACAATTATGATCACGGCACTAACTATTGGCCTAGGGATAGACTACTCCATCCACGTATGGAGGAGATTCGAGTCGAATAGGGCATCAGGGATGGCGATATGGCC
>CAYFGC010000119.1:0-2636 GCA_964342625.1 uncultured Candidatus Poseidoniales archaeon
GCCGAGTTTTTCGCACTATTGAGCAGTGTGGTGATGATAGCAATATTCTTGCCGAGGGCGGAGAAGATGGAGGCTATTCTGAAACCAGCTTCCTCGGCATTGATTCTAATCGTCATCACAAACGTTCTATCCATGAATTCGAATAGTTTCCCACTCCAAGTTGCGGCTGGATCAGTATTTGCAGCTACTTCAATTTGGTTGATTTCAAGAGGAGAGATTAGATCTGAGTTGCGAACAATTGCAAAGAGGGACTCAATTGTCAGTATGGTTTCTGATGGTTCTATCTCACGAAGCGGGTCCTTGTCTTCATACAATCCAAAGGTAGCAGAAATGGAAGATCTTCGGAAGAAGAAAAGGGAGCTTGCCGAAACCGATGATGTGGCTGAACTATTGACCTCTGAAATAACCCATACGCCAATCGTTGGGCTAGTAATACTTGGAATTGTATTGACTGGAGTTAATCTGAGCTCTGCAATGGGGTCTGGTCCTCTGATTCTAATTGCCTCGGGATTTTTCTGCTGCATCATAGTTTTTCTGATTAGAGAAAGAACAAGGGGTCTGGAGCTCGAATTACCTCATTTTCTGGGCATGGAGATGCCCATTGCGGTGTCGGTGACAGGGCTCTGCATGGCCCTAGTTTCTGGACATGTTTTCCCTCCTGGGAGCAGTCCATACGAATTGCTAGACATGGCGGTTGTGATTGTTCTGGTGCTTGTCCTACTGATGGTATCATTATTGCACCAGAAGAATCTCCTAGACAGGATAGCGATTGCAATTGATTGGTTCATTCTTCCATTATTGTTGGCCCGCTTGGTAGCAATTGCTCTGGGAGGAGCCTTGCCGGCTCCAATGACGGTGGATCCGTTTGCTCATGGTATGTTGGATTGGACTGTTCCATGGATAATTCTCGAATCAATACTAATTCTGTGTGTCTTGGTTGGTTTCTGGGTGGATGAGAAGAAAGACACCCTTGGCAAGGAGCATGGCTTGAATGGGATGGGTATTGGTTCTCGTAGTTTAGCGATAATGATGATGTCTTTCGGCCCAGCGGGATTGCTCGCTGCATCTAGTGCGGCATTTCGCAGCATCAGGGTTTCACAACCATCTGGACTTGGGATTGCACTTCCTGTTGGAGTTTTGGCTTGTTTTTCACTAATTCACTGGAATGATGGTTTATTGCCATCATCTGATCATCTTGATTGGTTCGTGTTGATTCTGGGAGTGATAATCATGGTTTCTTGCGCGCTTACCGTCCCTCTAAATATGGAGAAATGGACTGTTACTCTTGCCATTGATGGGCATTTATTCATCATCTCTGGAGCAATAATGTTGGGGATGGTGGGCGGTTTCGAAATACCACTACTGCTGATCCTAATGTCTACCACAGTATGGGTTGTCGGAATTCTTCAACTCAGGAAGTCACTAAGGATTTGGGGGCTTGGAGATTTGATTGCTGCAATCCTATGTTCGTTTGTTTTCGCTTCCAAGGGTTTCGGCCAATACGAAATGTTGCTTGGTATGGCTGCTCTAGCGTTGGAGTTGGGTGTCATAGCTTGGCTTGGATTAACAAATCAGGATGAACTGCGCACAGACTAGTCCTGAAGTGCCAACCTTGATGACAGGAGGGCAATTCTATGCACTCGTGACGAGGTCGTGGATATCGGACACCCCTGACGAGGTTGAGCACCCTCCGATACCATTGGGTCTGAACAATATGGCCATACCACGGGCAGCGCTAGTCCTATCCGTAGTTACTGGCCTTGGACTGCTATTTTCATCCATCTGGGTTGGTCTTTCAGCAATGTCATTCTTGGATGATCTCGAAGCTTCCTTCGGAACTACTGACGTCGAAATGCTCAATGATGACGGGCGATGGTTGTGGGAAGTTAGTTTGCTTTTTGATACGTGTTCATCACGTGAAGATGACTGGGAGTGGCCGGATTCACTTGCCAGCCAAGATGATTTGTTTCTCCTACCAGGTGAGGTTCGCTGCGACTGGCAGCATCAGGGAGATGGCGATTCGGCGAGCATAGTGGTCCACAATAGAGGCAATCAGACCCTAAATCTCGTTATGGAAATTAGCGGTGGGGCTGTAGTATTCGCAGTGAATAGTGAACCGTATCTAATTATCAATGAGTTGAGTGCCAATGAGAGTACCATTATGGAAATCAATCTGATTGAGTCAGTATCCGAACGCGAGATTAGTGTCACAGCTACTCACATTTCCGTTCTTCAAGCACAGGTTCGGATGGATGTGTCCATCTTTCAAGGTCCTGAGAGTAGGGATATACACATCCAAGATGGTGATGCCGTAGAAGTTCACTACACAGTTTGGGACGCAGATACAGGTGAAGAATTGGATGACGGAACTTGGGTAGAAAATGCCGGTGAACCGTGGTTCTCAATCGAAGGTTTTGGTTGGTCAGCAATTGGACTTGATATCGACAATGACAGAGGTGTGGCATTTCCCCTTACTGATACTGGAACAACCCATGTCACCCTTCTGCCCCCTCCAATAGCGTATGGCAATAGCGAGGGTCACGAACTAGAGGAAACATGGCTGAGATTTGAATTGAAGTTGGAGAGAGCACCGGTCTCTGAGTAATTGTCGCGAAAGTGACTTGACTAAGTTCCAA
>CAYFGC010000120.1:0-2629 GCA_964342625.1 uncultured Candidatus Poseidoniales archaeon
ACCCGGACGAGATCCGTGCCAAGTACGAGCGCGAGAGCAGCCCATACTACTCCACCGGAAGGCTCTGGGACGATGGGGTGATCGACCCCAGGGACACCAGGGACGTTCTGGGGCTATCTATTTCCGCCAGCCTCAACGCCCCGATGCCGGAGACTCGCTACGGCGTGTTCAGGATGTGATACTTTGACTTCAGACCCACTCCCAGAAACCGAGCTCTGCAGGCTCGAACTGGATGGCTCCGTAGCCAACCTGACCATGGATAGGACGGACGTGTTCAACGCACTGAACGAGCAGATAATCTCAGAGATGGCCGAGGTACTCGAATGGACGGCAGAGAGGTCCGTGGGAAGAACCGGAGAGCTGAGCTCCGCAGACGGAACCCCGAACCTACGCGCCCTGGTAATCAGGTCGGAGGGCAAGCACTTCTGCGCCGGGGCCGACATCAACATGATGCGAGACGGCGGAGGGAAGACGCCAGAGGAGAACCGAGAGGACTCCGAGAGGCTGGACAGGCTTTTCCACGGCCTCTGGTCGCACCCATGCTTCACTATCGCATGCGTCCAGGGAGTCGCTCTGGGAGGGGGGGCCGGCCTAGTCGCATGCTCGGACCACGTCATCGCGGAACCCAAGACTAGAATCGCCCTCTCCGAGGCCAAACTCGGGATCTCTGCCGCCGTTATAGGCCCCTACGTGCATCGCCGACTAGGGAGCGCTGGGTTCCGGAGGCTGGCCATGCTGGCTTCCAGAATCGGCTCAGAGGAGGCCCTCAGGATAGGATTCGTCGACGAGGTCGCAGAAAGCCCGGATGACATGGAGGGATCGGTCTCCAGGGTGATATCAGAGGTGATGACCTCAGGGCCAATAGCCGTGACCTCAGCCAAGCGGATGGTCGCAGAGCTGGACCGCTGGGACGGGGACGACGAGTCACTGAGGTCATGGACGCTCGACCTAACCAGCAAGATGCGTGGCTCCCCCGAGGGCCAGGAGGGCCTCTCTGCGTTCCTGGACGGCAGGAAGCCAGCCTGGTCCCAAGAGGACCGGGAAGGCTGAACATGTCTATGGAGTGGATGTCGGATGCGCCCAGCCCCTTCTCCAAGGTCTTGGTAGCTAATCGTGGCGAGATTGCGGTACGGGTGCTGCAGGCAGCCAAGGAGGCCGGACTATCATGCGTTGCCGTCTTCTCAGACTCCGACTCCTCCTCCCTGCACGTCGAGATCGCCGACGAAGCAGTCCTGCTGGAGGGCGACACCCTCGAGATGACGTACCTCAATGGAGACTCGATTATCGAGGCCGCACGGTCAACGGGAGCGGACGCGATACACCCGGGATACGGTTTCCTCTCGGAGCGGGCGGACTTCGCTAGTGCCGTCGAGGCCGCGGGGATACGATGGATAGGCCCCTCAGCACACGCAATAGAGACGATGGGGGACAAGATCTCCGCCCGCTCGCTGATGATCGAGTCGGGGGTTCCTGTGATACCAGGCGAACAGATACCGGTCGAGGAGGGAGCCGACCACCTAGGGACCCTTGCCACCGCCGCGGCGAAGGTGGGCTACCCCCTGCTGATCAAGGCGAGTGCAGGTGGCGGTGGCAAGGGGATGAGGGCAGTGTCGGTCCCGAAGAACCTCAGGAGCGAGTTCGAGGCGGCAGCCAGGGAGGCCTCGGCCGCCTTCGGTGACGGGACCGTGTACATCGAGAGGCTCCTGAAGAGGGCCAGGCACGTAGAGATACAGGTCCTATGCGACTCCCACGGCGGTGCGATCCACCTGAACGAGAGGGACTGCTCCCTCCAGCGGAGGTACCAGAAGGTCATCGAGGAGGCACCCTCTCCGGCAGTCAATCCCGGCACCAGGGATGCCATGGGGCAAGCGGCAGTCACCGCTGCCCGCTCAGTCGGTTACGTGGGAGCGGGGACGGTTGAGTTTCTCCTCGCCAGCAACGGCGAGTTCTTCTTCCTCGAGATGAACACCAGGATACAGGTCGAGCACCCGGTCACCGAGATGACGACGGGGATAGACCTGGTCCAGAAGCAGTTCGAGGTGGCAGCGGGCCTGCCTCTCGGCATATCTCAGCAGGAGGTCACCCAGAACGGCCACTCGATAGAGGCCAGGGTGTACGCGGAGGACCCCAGCCGTGGCTTCCTCCCATCAGTTGGCGAGCTCGCCGTATGGAGGCCCCCATCGGGACCAGGGATCAGGGTCGACTCGGGGGTGCGCGAGGGTGACTCGGTCACGATAGAGTTCGACCCGATGCTGGCCAAGCTGATAGTCCACGCACCTGACCGGGGGTCAGCCATCAGGAGGCTGGACAACGCCCTCTCGTCCTTCGTCGTGCTCGGCGTCAGGACGAACATCGACTTCCTGAGGAACGCGCTGTCCCACGATGCCTTCCAGGGCGGTAGCATAGACACGGACTTCCTGGACTCCACCGATCCAAGCGAGCTCAGCGGCTCGGAACCAGACCATCACACGCTGGTGGCCGTGGCTGCCGCCGCCCAGAGGCTCGGGATCGACAGGCAGCAGGCCGCAGGCACTGAGGTCTCTGACGACCACACCGGCCACCAGGGGGACCCATTCAGGACCCTCGGGAGGACATTCCCCTGAGGTGATGCCATGGAGTGGAGCGTTCC
>CAYFGC010000121.1:0-2444 GCA_964342625.1 uncultured Candidatus Poseidoniales archaeon
CCCAGGATAAATCCGTACAAGCTCGCAGCCACGCTCGACATAAACGAGTCAACAGACCCCGCTCCGACCAATTGGACCGACTGCGGGGAACTGGATTGCCTCTCCTTCGACGACCCGAACGTCACGCAGGATCACATAGACCTGGCAGCCCATAGAATGGCCAACAACAGCAACGGGGCCTTCCTCAGGTTCCTCTCCAACGACCGTGCCTTCCTACCCGATGAAACGGGGGTAGTGGTCGGCCCAGTCGGTCACGAATTCTCCGACGATGGCTCATTGGTCTCTGAGAACTGGCAGAGAGGCCGGTGGTCCGCATCAGCTGCTTGGATGATCATCAACTTCGACAGGGACGAGATGCAGAATAACGGTTGGACCTTCACTTGGAAGAATGCCAGCTCCGAGTTCGGTTACGAGTGGGACGGGCTCGATCTGGAGACGGACCCAATACGCTACTCGGTCGATATCTGTAGGCAGAAGGAGGAGCTCGGACAGCCCCTGTGCTCCGTCGAGTGGCTATACCTGTCTCTGGAGGAGGACCTCAGGGAGAGCGACGAGACGATCGTCTCCCTGATGTTCGCCGAGTCGATAAACGTCGAGATAAACCGCGAGCTGATCTCTAGCGCATTCCTGATCCTGCTCATGGGATTCGCCATTCTGATACTTCTCTGGGCCAGCCTGAGGAGGGTGTCAGACGTAGGGATAGTCGCCACCAGCCTTTCCCTGTCCCTGGTCTGGATGTACGGATTGATCGGTTGGGCGATAATCATCGGGAAGTGGTCGGGGTACGAGGTGATCTTCAGGTCGCAGTTCTCGAATCTGCTGCCGATACTGATACTCGCCCTCGAAATAGACGACAGCCTGCACAGCCTGCACAGGTACAAGGAGGAACGCAGATCGGGAGCAAGCTCGGAGCAGGCGGTACGCAAGGCGATTAGCAAAGTCGGACTGGCAATCATGCTCACTTCGGTAACCACCATCGTCGCATTCATGGCCAACATGACATCCAGCATAGCCGCACTCAGGTCCTTCGGGATAGAGGCGGGGATTGGCGTGTTCTGCGCCTTCTTCCTCACTGGCCTATGGGTCCCCCTCGCAAGGCTCGACGTCGACCTGTGGCTGGAATCGAGGGGGAAGCTGGAGGATGAGCGCACTGACATCATACACATGATCCCAAGCTCCTGGCTGGCCTATGTATCCACCCAGGCGGCAAGGTTCGCCCCAGTGGTCGTAGTCGTCTCGATACTGATCACAGCAATGGCGACCCCGATCATGCTGTCCCTGGAGGGGGACTTCCAGGTAGAGGACTTCATCGAGGAAGACTCAGACTTGGCAGTCGGGGTCGGCCTCATCAACGAGCGTTTCAGCGATGAGGGGGAACCCGCTTACATCCTGATAGAGGGGAACATCTCGAACCCGCTGGTCATCGATGCGATCGATCAAGTCCGAAGAAACATGAATTCGCACGGACCGGGCGATCCAGACCAGATCTCCCGAATGCCCAATGGCGAGGTCGAGCTAATCGGGATCGATCTGATGCTCTGGTACACCAGGGGTGCCATGGCGTGGAACCAGACGCCGTTCGAGGAGGCCGGTTGGGACTTCGACTCCAACGACGGGGGGATCGGGTGCGAGTCCATCCTAGTCCCAAACAGGGAGATGGAATTCATCTTCGTCCCTTCGATAGATGACAGCAAGTGCCTCTCCTTCCTGTATGGGTTCATGCTGACCAGGGGCGTCCCTGCCAGTGGCGGCTACCCCGCCCTCTCTACCAGCATAGTGGGGGAGTTCATCCAGGTGGAAGGCGAGATAGACTTCCAGAGGCCATGGCTGACAGAGTCCGGGGAGGAGCCCAGGTTCCCGAGGACCTCACTGCGATTCGGCATATCGAGCCCCGAGCAGTTCGCCTTGGTCGAACCCGCCCTGGAGCAGTTGGAAGCCGACCTATCACCGATCCAGAACCTATCCGTGACGCCCAATCGGGAAAGAGGGGACCTCCAATCGGCGTTCGAGGATCCAGAGCACCCAGTCACGTGGGCTTTGCCAACCGGCGAGCCGGTGATCAGATTCGTCGCCGCCGACTCCATGCAGGACGATCTCCAGGACACGCTGCTCCTGGGCCTGGTGTTCTGCATAACGGCACTCTGGTGGGGCTTCCGCGAGGACTCGCCAGCGTCAGGGAGGCTGAGGGACGTGACTGGGAAGCCTCGGCAGGTCGTCCCGAGGATCGCGCTGAACGTGATACTGATGTCAGTGATATCGTACTTCCTGGCAGGTGCCGATTACGCCATCATTTTCGCGGTGATGGCCGTATTCCTCTCAATCCTCTGGGGAACCAGGCCACTCATCCTAGCGACCATCACCACCACCCCGATATTCCTGATGATCGTCTGGCTGTATGCGATCGTGGGGATTGCGGGATACGGCCTCAACATGGTCACGGTCTC
>CAYFGC010000122.1:0-2439 GCA_964342625.1 uncultured Candidatus Poseidoniales archaeon
CTTGCGAATTTACGAAAGATAGTGAACCACCATTCACAACTCTGACATTCTGAGACAGAGTCATATCGTCAGACCAAGTCATATCCGACTCGATGATGATGTCATCCCCTTCTGCTACAGCATTACTCGGAATGATGGACACCGAGAACAATAGGATGAGGCACAACATAATCGGATTTCTTTCCTTCATGACATCCCGTCTTGGGAGGGGGACATGAATATCACCCCTATTGGCCCAATCATTCCACAGATTATTCGCACCCGTAATAGTGCGAAGGTTCATCCTCCTAATTTCACTGCCACGGGCATGTCTTCGGATGCACTTCCTTGGGACGACCCCTTAATCGCGCCCTTTCTGGTGCTCTGGTTATACCTTCCAGGATATCTTTCCAATACCGCAGCTATGCTCGGAGGAAAGTGGATTCCAGATTTGACTGGAATTCCTGTTTTCACTATAGATGGGGGCAGGGTGATGTCGGACGGGAATCGAGTATTGGGGGACGGAAAGACATGGAACGGCCTAATCGGAGGAACTGTGGGCGGTGGTCTATTGGGGGTTCTAACTCATGCCATTGCCAACGGAAACGCGATCGATTCGGCCCCATTTCTTGATCCCCTCTCGGCTTATGGGACGAATTCTTCGGCGATCTCGGATGCGTGGTTCTACTTTGGGGGAGGTTCGGCAACAGCATTCACAATCGGATGCACTCTTGGGTTTGGGTGCATGGTCGGCGACTCTGTCGGTTCCTTCGTAAAGCGTAGACTTGGGCACAAAAGGGAAGGAAGCATCAGTTCGAGGGCCCCACTGCTAGATACTCTGCCCTTCGCAGCATCAGCATTTGCCTTCGGCCAATTGCTACTGGACCCATCAATTGTGGGTAGTTCAGACCTACTCATGGGGATGGTAATACTGCTCTTTGCAACCCCAATACTCCATAGGTCTTTCAACATCATAGGATATAGATTGGGGCTCAAGTCAGTGCCCTACTAGGAAACCTTTCATTTCAAATCAGTTATCACAGAAAGAGCGAGCGCGAAACATGTCTGGCATGAAAGTACTAGTTGTTGGTTCCGGTGGTAGAGAACATGCATTGGCAATTGGCCTTTCAAAGAGCGACTCTGTTTCATCCGTCCACTGTGCACCAGGCAATGCGGGTACGTCTATGGTGGCGACCAACCATGATGTGCCGGCTTCCGAGATCGAGGGCATAGTCAACCTAGCAGTTGATCTGGGAGTTTCATTAGTTGTTGTGGGCCCAGAGGCTCCTCTCGTGAATGGCCTATCTGATAGGCTAAGACAGGAATCAATCCCTACTTTCGGACCCCATTCCGAGGGCGCCTTACTAGAAGGTTCCAAGACTCATGCAAAGACAGTCATGCAATCACTAGGAATCCCAACAGGGAGATTCGAAAGTATTGACGAAATTGACTCAATAGAGGCCAGAATGGAATCATTTGAACCCCCATGGGTCATCAAGAGGGACGTACTCGCGGGAGGGAAGGGAGTAACTGTCACCTCCTCAAGAAAAGAGGCGTATGAAGCACTGAGAAATGGGATTGAAACAGATGGTTTCGTCCTCATGGAGGAGCATCTTTCAGGAGAGGAGGCCTCAGTCCTAGTGATTATGGACGAGTCTGGTTATGTGATGCTTCCAGCAAGCCAGGACCACAAGAGAGTTGGAAATAATGACGAAGGCCCAAACACCGGGGGAATGGGTGCATATGCCCCCGCCCCAGTCGCAACACCATCGGTATTGGCTAGAACAAGGGAAGAGATAGTAGAACCGATGCACCATCATCTAAGGAACTCGAATATACCCTATCGTGGTTGCCTATACGTTGGTCTGATGATTGACGAAAATGGAGCCCCGAGTGTCGTCGAGTTCAATGTGAGGCTGGGCGACCCAGAGGCCCAGGTTACTATTCCTCTGTTTCAGACAGATTTGGGCCTTGTCCTCCTTGCAGCCTCCGAGGGAAAACTCTCCGATGTCGAAGTAGAGTTCCAGAAAGTCCACGCAGCAACAGTTGTTCTTGCATCGGAGGGTTATCCGGGGAATGTGATTTCAGAAAGGGTGATAGAAGGATGGGATGCCACAATTGAGGAGGGTAAAGTTCTCGGTTTTGTCCATCTTGCCGGAGCAAATAGAAACGACTCTGGAGAATTAATTTCAACCGGCGGGAGGGTACTCTCATCAACGGGGATAGCTCCTTCTCTAGGTGAGGCATTGGAGGCCGCATACCAGATAATTGAGGGCATAGATCTGGAAGGTTCTCACTACAGGGAAGACATCGGTTTTCGCGCACTTCCGTGAAGAAAATCACCTCCAATCTATAGGTTCTCTTTCCAATCCGTTCTACGAACGGTTAAAACAAGCGTTTTGGTCGGCGCGATGCTGAGTCATTGGCAAATAGGTCCGGTGGATGGGATGGAACAGGAGA
>CAYFGC010000123.1:0-2437 GCA_964342625.1 uncultured Candidatus Poseidoniales archaeon
GACTCCCTCCAGTTCGACGGTGAAGGAGCTCATTCTGCTGATTGCCTCTGCGAGCCTGGATGCCCGGATGTGGTCCTCTGAGAGTCGTTCTATGTTGTTCTCCAGGGCATGAATCCCTGCCGCAGCGAGTATCCCTGACTGCCTCATCCCCCCTCCGAAGGTCTTCCTCCACCTGTGGGACCGGGAGATCGTTTCTCGGTCTCCGACCAGAACCGAGCCGACTGGGGCGCCTAGGCCCTTGGACAGGCAAACGGAGATGGTGTCGAAATCCCTGACCATCCGAGCAGGGTCCGTGCCACCGCCAATCACGGCATTGAACAGCCGTGCACCGTCCAAGTGAGCCCGGCAGTCGTTCTCATGGGCTACTTTGCATATCCCGTCCAGGGCTTCCTGCTGATAGATCGACCCGCCTCCGACGTTGGCGGTGTTCTCCGCGCAAACCAATTTACAATCTGGGAAATGGGAGTTGCTTCCGGCGGTCTTCCTAATCGCGTTTTGGACGCCCTCGGGTGACATCTGCCCCCAGTCTCCGTCCACTAGGGAGATGGAGCACCCGGCTAGGGATGCATACGCGCCTGATTCCCATAGGTAGATGTGGCTCTTGCGGTGGGTGACTATCTCATCTCCGTGGTTCGTTTGCGATTTTATTGCGATGTTGTTCGACATGGTCCCGGAGGGGACGAAGAGGGCTGCCTCCTTTCCCAGCATCCCGGCGACCATCTCCTGGAGTTGTATCACTGTGGGGTCGTCTCCCCAGACGTCATCGCCGACTGCGGCCTTTGACATGGCCTCCCTCATTGGCGGCGTCGGTTGGGTGACCGTGTCGCTCCGCAGGTCGACTCGGTCCCCTGGGTAGTCCCTCATGGGCCCCCCTAGAGGGGCTTTTCACATAACTGGTGTGTCTTCCGTAGTATGCTACTTCCTGATGTCCTCTGAGTACATGTACGCCTTGTCGCGGCCGCCACCGGTGGATTTCTTCTTGTTTGCGACATAGAGAATGGCCATGGTCCCGAGGACGATCGTGGGCACTCCGAACATCAGTATGGTCATCCACAGGGGCCTCTCGACGTCGATGCATCCAGTCTGCCCGCCAAGTTCCTGCTCGGTCCCGGATGGGCAAGCTGTCTGTTCGGTTGCGCCAGTCTCTGAAACGAAGTTGTCTGGGTCCGCTGGGAGGCAGGCGATCTTGCCCTCGGTCGATTGGTATGTTCCCGGTTGGCATGCGTTTTGCGAAATCGCTGCCGAAGACGGCACGTAGTAACCAGGACTCGCGTCTATGCATGTTTCTGCGCCCTCGCCTGGCTGGTAGCTTCCAGCCTTGCAGGTGGTCTGGGAAACGGCCCCTTCCTCTGGAACGTAGTTCCCAGGCATGGCCGAAAAGCAGGAGGCCTGCCCTCCGTATGACTGGTACTCTCCCTTGGGGCATGGAGTCTGACTGACTGAGCCGGTCGAGTCTACGTAGCTTCCCGGGGACGCGAGGTCGCATGACGCCTGTCCTGGTTGCGCTTGGAACGTTCCTGCTTCGCATTGGGTCTGCGAAGACGCCCCGGACTGGTCGACGTAGTTCCCCGGGGAGGCTTCCATGCAGCTAGCCTGTCCTCCTGGCTGGTACTTTCCTGGGGGGCAGGCCGAGGTTGAAGAGCCGTCCGGGCTAGCCACTTGGCCGGGTGGCGGAGACTCGCATCCCGATGATCCCGCTTCGGACTGGAACTCACCAGGTGGGCAGGGTGTTGCACCAGTTGCACCGTCCAAGTCGACGAAGAAGCCGGGTTCGGCAGGAGTGCAGGATGGCTGGCCTGACTCCGAGGAGTAGGTCCCATTCTCGCATTGGGACTGTGACGTTGCCCCTTCCAAAGAGTAGTAGCCAGGGTCGGCAAGGAGGCAGGAGGTCTGACCTGAGTCCGGCTGGTAGCTACCGGCTTCGCAGGGAGTCTGATTAGCCGATCCCTCCGAGTCAGCGTAGTGTCCGGGATCCGTCGCCATGCAGGATGTCTGCCCAGGGGAGTTCTGGAACTCGCCCGGCTGGCACGGTGACTGCGAGTCCTTTTGCACTGCGTCAACGAAGAAGCCGGGTGAAGCCTCCGTGCAATTCGCTTGTCCCTGCTGGGAAGAGTACGTTCCGAGGTTGCATGGGTACTGTTGGGAGTCGCCCTCTGATGGGACGTGGAATCCGGTCCCTGCTTGGAAGCACGATGTGGCTGCTGTCAACATCTGATAGGAGCCGGCGGAGCATGGGGTCTGCTCCACAGCTGCGAAGGAGGACACGAAGAAACCCGGACTCGCGTCAATGCATGATGAGCCCCCTGATCCACCCTGGTAGGTGCCCGAAGAGCACTGGTTCTGGCGGATCGAGCCTTCTTCTGAGACGTAGTTCCCGGGATTCGCGAGGATGCAGGAGGTCTGGCCTGAGTCCGGCTGGTAGCTCCCCGCCTCACAG
>CAYFGC010000124.1:0-2428 GCA_964342625.1 uncultured Candidatus Poseidoniales archaeon
TCCTCAGTGTCGAAGACATGGAAAAGACATACGTGGGAGGGGTCCATGCAGTCAGGGGAGTCTCGTTCGAAGTCAGAGAGGGGGACTCTCTTGCTATAATTGGCTCCTCTGGAAGTGGCAAGTCCACAGTTCTTAGATGCATCAACCGCCTGATAGAGCCGACCAAGGGAGTAGTGATGCTGAAAGGGGAGAAGATCAACACCCCTGCTGCCGATATCAACGAAGTGCGTTCTAGAATTGGCATGGTCTTCCAATCCTTCGAGTTATTCTCCCACCTTAGGGTGATTGACAATGTCTCGCTAGGACTGATCCATGTAAGGGGGATGAACAAGGACGAGGCTCGATCAGAAGCACGGAAGGTTCTGGATAGGGTAGACATGCTGGAAAGAGTCGATGCGTACCCTGGAAACCTATCAGGAGGTCAGAAGCAGAGGGTTGCCATTGCCAGAGCACTTGCAATGAAGCCGGAGGTAATGCTATTCGATGAGCCAACCAGTGCCCTTGACCCCGAACTAATTGGTTCTGTTCTCGAGACGATACAAGGCCTGGCGGAAGAAGGGATGACCATGGTCGTAGTTACTCACGAGATCGGCTTTGCCAGGGACGTTGCAGACCGAGTGATATACATGGATCAGGGGCTTGTTGCCGAGGAAGGGCCCTCTTCGATAATCGATGAGCCTAAGACGGAAAGAATGAGGGAGTTCCTCTCGAGCATAAATGACTGACTAACAGCTTGAGACTGATGCCCAGATGTCATTCGAATTACTAGTGCTGTACTCATAGTAGGAAGTATCGGAAAGGGTGGTTTCGCTACCCTGGCTAACTGTGATAGTGAATGAATAGCACCCGTAGTCTCCAGCGGAGTCAAACTCGTCTTTAGGGACATAATGTCCGAAGGTAGCATCCAAAACCGAACCATCCAGGGCGAACTCTGAGCCTTGCTCGCCCCAGAAACCTGATCCATCTCCGAATAGCCCCCCGTTGGAGTCCCATGTCGCAAGTGTGTTGACTACCGTGATTGTCGGATAGTCAATTGCGACGTCGTTGCCCTCCATCAGTACTGCATCGACGGAGAAATCGGCAAATGGCATCCTAATCGGCTTATCCGAGCCCGTGTCAAGACCCGCCCAACCGGACATTACCACTCCAACAAGACAGTTCTGAGCATCCCCGCTACACCTGTCGGGATCCTCCTTCACGAGTCCTAGAGCGATTCCGTCTACTCCGGTGATATCTCGTGAAAGTGCCTCCATGCCAGTCCATTGCCCCCCTGGTGAAACAGAAGAAGTTGTCCAAATTATCTGGCTGTATGTCATGTCTCGGACGTATTCCTTGCCGTCTATTGTCACCTTTAGTGTGTAAGGAGAGTTTGGAAGGGCGTTTGAAGAGTAGAAATCACTTACTTGGATGGTTATCTCACCCTCGCCATCGCTGCTGTCGATGGTAACATTCGCAGTGGAGCTCCAGACTTGTGACCCTGACTGCAAAACAACTAGCTCTGCCTCTAGTTCCCTGTCTGACATTGAAGTCTGTAGTATCTTGACTGTGACCGTCTCCCCGTCCTCGCTGTATTCTATCTGGCCGACGGAGAGCTCGCCCTCCAAGAAAACCCCTAGCAACAAGGGCATGAGGAGCATCAGAAGATATGAGATTGCCACTAGAGAAGCTGCTAATGCTCCGGGGCCAGAGACTGCTAGGCCGGTAGTTGTCACAAGGCCAAGCCGCCAAAATACGAATGCGAAGGAGGCCAGGAAAACCATAGCCATTACCAGGGAAACAGAAGTTCCGGGAAACGTCAGTTCATCTATGCCAAACGGCAAGTATACCAGTATTGCTCTAAAGACTATGAGGGGAATAACTCCGAACAAAAACACAGACTTAACCGCTTCAACGGGTCCTGCTGCGGGTCGTGTTTCATTTTGGCCCCCCTCGTCCGAAATGATAGCATCCTGAGTCCAGTGGCCCTTTTCAGCCGCCTTCTCCAGTAAACCACCCGATTGGCTGGTAGTAGACCCATCTGCGACGTATTCACTGACCTTGACCCCTGAAACGGGGTCTATCCGGTCTGACTTTCCACCCTCTTGGCTCATTCGAAACTCACCCTTGAATCAATAATTTCATACGCCTTCAACCACAAAGGTACGCCCTTCGACTTTCTACGTTAGACTGGTGGTTATCAATCCGTTGCCTTATGGCTCTTGGAAGGAGGCTTCTAGAATATCCTGCTATCCAGGGGGGTGACATTCCCCTCTTCATCGAAAAGGCATTCATCATTGGTTTGTCCCCTGCCGATTGCAGCCCCTGCAAGAGCGGCCATCATGGTCGTTCCTACTAACTCGAATCCAGGCAGGTAGACTCCTCTGATGTAGATGGTCATGACCTGGATCTGGTAATTCGGAACTCCCTCTGACCTAACTGAGTACTCGGA
>CAYFGC010000125.1:0-2373 GCA_964342625.1 uncultured Candidatus Poseidoniales archaeon
TCATGGGTAATGCTGGTAATGGGGTTTGTCTCCACCATGGTGTTCCTGATTCTCTATGGGATATTGTTCCCAAGCAGCGAGCTTCCGGTTATTTCCTCGGTTCTTCCAGTTTTTGATGGCGTCTTCGACTCTGGAATCTGGTTCTTCATACTAGGAGCGATGATCGGCGTCTTCGCAATATTGGGAACAATGCTAACCGAGGCAACCAGCGAGTGAGGTGAAAATATGGGACTAATTACATCCATGACCGCATTCTGGTTAGCTATCCTAGTTGTTTTCATTCTGGTCAACAGAGGAGTGTGGGTTTTCACCGACGTTTCAAAGAGCATGAGCATGTTCATGCTGGAGAAAGCCCTTGGGCCCCCAATAGACTTCGTCGAAGGGAAGAAAGGCTCCGCAGCCACTTCATGGATTATCCAGGGTGCGCTTTGGCTAATCCCTGCATCCGTGATTACCTTCTGTGGACTATGGCTCTCACATGATCCTGAAGCACTCCACAGCCTTTCGTCGTGGGGGCTAAACCCAGCTTCCACTTCCCTCATCACATCCGGTTTCCTAGTCGCCGCTTACGGCTCCGTCGGCATGCTGCTCATCGGCTCTTCAATGCACATCGTCCCTGAGCTCGGAGGGACTACTCTGGCAACTGAGAAGAACGCCACACTCATGTCCTTCGTCTGGACACTATCTGTAATCGTGATGTTCGTTGCAGCGAACAAGCCGGAGATTGCGGGCATCAAGATAATGCCACTCGCGACCATTCTAACCAATCTAGCCCTCATTGCCGTCATCGTCAACATGCTCCTAACAGCAGCCTCCAGGACAAAGAAGATGCCACTTCCGGGATGGATGTTGATCATTGGACTGATTTCAGGGCCCGTCTCGATAGTAGCCCTGGCAATCACCGGTTCTCTGGATTCAGGCACAGGACAGTGGCTAGCCACCCGGATTCACGGGCCCACCTCACTCTTCCTGATGATGTCGGGTGCGATTCTATACGGCGCCTCTAGGGGGAGCGGCAATCCGCTTTGGTCTAGGTCACTTGCAGCGGTGACCATGGTTGGAGCAATCCTCACAATCAATCCATTGGGGCTCATTGAGGGTGAAATCGCATCTGTCTTCCTTGGAATAGATGCCGCAACGTTCGAACCCACGAGGAACGACATCGTAGCCGGCTCATTCCTTCTGGCTCTCTCCCTAATACCAATCATCGCTCTTTCAGCCAATGTCTTGGCGACGATGAGGGGGGATGACGTATTCATGGAGAACCCCGACTCTCCCGGAATGCCAGAGATCAATCTGGCAGCCTTCATGGCCGTCCCCATCTCCATCGGAGGTCTTTTCGTACTCACAGATCACCTTACTGGAACCAATGAGCTCACAGGAATACACACGTCACTCGTTTTGATGGGTATGTGGGTGGTATTCGTCCCTGCATCCCTTGGAGCAGCACTGTCCATCTTCCCTGAGGCCTCTGGTCGGAACGTACTCTCGGTCAACCGCTCTCGATGGGCCTTCTGGCTGATGGCAGGTGGAGCGTTCTCCGGATTGATCTTCACGATGATGGCAGACTTCTCTGACATGGCCCTCCTCGAAGCCGCTGTTGAGGAGGAGAACTCTATGTCCAGCCGCATCAGAGTTCTGGGCTCAGTACTCTTCTATGGGGCCGTCCTAGGCTCTATTTACCACTCACTGAACATAATCAGTGGGTCATTCAGGGGCAGTTTGGCAACCGAAGGGGCAAACCCATCCTCAACCTCAATATCCAGCCCCTACAAGCTAACCAAGGAGACGACAGTGAGGAAAATACTTGCACAGAGGGAAGGAAAGCTAGACACAGTGGTAGTCCCCGAATCCAGCACCGATATGCCGGGCAGCCCTACTGAGCTGTGAACCGACCACATAGTCAATGTGTCCATAGGTCCTGCCACCTCTGGGATAGCATGAGGATTGGCATCGTTGGAAAGCCGAACGTCGGGAAGTCAACCGCGTTCTCCGCACTAACACAAATGCCTGTTGACATCGCAAACTACCCATTTACGACCATCGATCCCAATGTGGGGGTGACTTGGATTCCATTGCCAGAGAGGTGCGCTTGCTCCAGCCTAAGGGAGCGCAGGGAGTCCTCCGGCAGACTCGAATCCACTTCTGACGCAGATCCCAGGAAGGGCAGCATCTGCAGCCCCAATTCAGGATCATGCTCAGGGTTCAAGCGCATGGTTCCCGTTACTCTCATCGATGTCGCAGGTTTGGTGCCCGGGGCCCACGAGGGCAGAGGAAGGGGGAACCAGTTCCTCTCCGACCTCTCAAGATGTGATGCTCTAATCCAGGTGGTCGATGTGTCCGGTTCAACCGATCTGGAGGGAAACCCGGTCG
>CAYFGC010000126.1:0-2254 GCA_964342625.1 uncultured Candidatus Poseidoniales archaeon
GCAACATGTGGTCGGACGACCTTCGTCCAAGGCATTGGAATAGAATGCTGAAGGCAACCGAGGAAGCATTCGCGGAAGGCGCGGTCGGATGTGTGATAACCCATGGTACCGATACCCTTCACCTCTCAGCTGCCGCTATCTCTTACGGGTGGTCGGGACAAGGTGGAAGGCCTCCTGGAAGGATTGTCCTCACGGGCTCTCAGAGGTCTCCTGATAGAGGGTCATCGGATGCCACTGAGAACCTAATCGCATCTGTACAATGGGCGGCTCACGGGCCCATCCCCTCTGGATACAGGGACTCATCGGTGGTGATCGTACATGCGAGCTCCTCTGATGGTAGCTGTGCCGTACTTCCAGGGTGTGCCTGCAGGAAGTACCACTCTTCCCGAAGGGATGCGTTCAAGCCGATTAACCAGGATGTCCTGGGACACGTCTTCATCGATGGAAGTGGAGCTAGGATAGACTATTCGCCAGAGGCCCATGACGCTAGGGTCGAGGCGATATCCCCGAAGCCGTTCGACGAGTCTATACGCATCGCCCAATTCATCTCCGACCCCCATTTGCATCCGGACCAAGTCCAGGGGGCCATCGACTCTGGCTTCGATGCATTGCTATTCCATGGAACGGGATTGGGGCACCTGCCGATTTCCAACCCAGAGGACGATAGCCTGGAGAATACCAGGCTAAGGGTGATGCTAGAGGACCACATTGCCGAAGGAGGGGTTGTCGTAATGGTGACGAATGCGATTCACGGACCAGTGAACATGAACGTCTACTCCAAGGGCCGGGACCAGCAGGACATAGGGATCATCGGGCATGGATCGCTATGCCCGCCGGGTTCGGCATTGGTGAAGCTTCACCACCTCCTCTCTGTCGGTGGAAAGGAGTCGGTCGAGAAGGGTTGGGAGATGGACCTGGTTGGAGAGAACCCAACATTCTCCAGATCCTAGTTCCTCCGGTTTGCTGATGAACCGACTTGCACTTGGATGGTCCGTGGCAGGGCTATCACCGAGCGACGATCTGGATGCTTTCAGGCAGGAGTCAATGTCACCTGGCGATAGAAACGTGATCAAGGAGATGAGGGAGTCCGGATCGCAAACCGCTAGGGAGAGAGTCCTCGACCTTCTGGACGATGACAGCTTCGTCGAAGTCGATGCGTTCGTCCGACACAGGTCAGGGGATCACGGGATGCACATGCACACCCCCCTCGGGGATGGTGTCGTCGCAGGGCACGGGATGCTGGACGGCAGGAGAGTGGCTTGCTTCTCACAGGACTTCTCAGTCTTCTCCGGGACAATGGGGGAGATGCACGCGAAGAAGATTTGCAAGGTTGTCGAGTTTGCTGAGAAGGCGTGCATCCCCATCATTGGGATATGGGACGGAGATGGACAACGTGCTCACGAGGGAGTCAACTCACTGGGGCCTAACGGGGATCTTCTGGATAACCTAGTGTCCTGCTCCGGCAAGGTTCCAATGATATCGATAATCCTGGGGACCGTATCGGGGACGAGCGCCTTAGCAGCCGGGCTATCGGACTTCGTCATACTAGGAAAGCAGAGAGGGAGGATGTTCATGCGCAGCCCCTACGTGATTCCCGAGATAATTTCGGGAGAGGTCGACGAGGACACTCTGGGCGGTGCGAATCACCATGCCAGCAGGAGCGGGGTTGCTTGCTTGGTATCTGATAGCGAGAGGGGGGCCTTCGACATGGCAGCAGAGATCCTCTCCCACATGCCTGATCACACCATGTCAGAACCACCCAATCTGGCTTCGGGAGACAAGTGGGACAGGCGGTGCAAGGGCATGGGAAAGCTCGTCCCCCAGGACTCAGACAGGCCTTATGACATGAGGAGCGTCATCAAACAGGTGTTCGATGACAAGCGATTCATGGAGTTATCGCCCTCATACGCGGAGAATGTGGTCATCGGCTTCGCTAGACTAGATGGACACGCGGTTGGTGTGATCGGCAACCAACCATCGGTTCTGGCAGGTTGCTTGGACATAGACGCATCTGTTAAGGCGGCGAGATTCATCAGAACCTGCGACTGCTTCAACATCCCGATAGTGACCTTCGTTGACGTCCCGGGTTTCCTTCCGGGAACCGTGCAGGAGTGGGGTGGGATTATCAGGCACGGTGCCAAGCTTCTGTATGCATATGCAGAGGCTACGGTACCGAAGCTCACCATTGTCACCAGGAAGGCATACGGAGGGGCTTACCTCGCCATGAGCTGCAAGCACCTTGGCTCCGACTACA
>CAYFGC010000127.1:0-2207 GCA_964342625.1 uncultured Candidatus Poseidoniales archaeon
CTAATCCAGGTGGTCGATGTGTCCGGTTCAACCGATCTGGAGGGAAACCCGGTCGGTTCAGGAGGCTCCGAACCAATCGAAGAGCACCGCTTCCTCATCGGTGAGCTAGACTCATGGATTCTGGGGATAGTGGAGAACGGATGGGACCGAGTCTCCAGAAAGGCGCAAGCCGAAGGAGTCAGGGCGATTCGCGAACACATACTCGAGAGACTGACAGGAATCGGAGCCACTGAACACCACGTCTCTGTGGGGTTTTCATCAGTAGAGAGGCAACTGCCATCTTCTGCTGACCCTGCGTCTTGGGGTCACGAAGAGCTCAGAGCATTGTCTTCTGCGATTAGGAAGTCAATGTTCCCAATCTCAGTAGCCGCAAACAAGGCAGACAACATCGAGCATTTCGGGCCCGAGTTAGAGGCAGAGGTAGAGTCGAACGGGGGGACGATGGTCTTCACCAGTGCCGAGGCCGAGCTCGCCCTTCGCCGGGCTTCTTCCTCCGGACTGATTTCCTATCAGCTGGGAGATTCAGAATTTGAGCTGACTGCAGACGGCGAAGATAACCTCTCCGAGCAGCAGAGGGCAGCACTTTCTTCGATTTCCACCACCTTGTCTTCGTGGGATGGAGGGGGTTTGGTCGGTCTTCTATCAGAGGTGGTGTTTGGCCAACTATCCAGAATCGTCGCATATCCAGTCCAGGACGAGACTCACTGGGTCGATGGGGATGGCAAGCCTCTCCCGGATGCAATTCTGATTCAAAGGGGGACTACTGCAAGGGGTCTGGCATTCGAGGTTCACTCTGACCTCGGAGAGGGATTCGTTCGGGCGATTGACGCCAGATCTGGAAGAGTTATTGGAGCAGAACACGAACTAGCTGACGGGGACGTGGTCAGTATCCAGGCAAAGACCTAGCTACTTGCAGCCTCAATACTCAACTCAAAGAAAACAGCGGTCCAAGTGATTTCGAAGTCCTCATCGTTGTCAACGATTCCACCTGCAACTGGAACTGGGGGTGCTTCTATCGAGGCTGTTATCGTAGCAATCCACGACCCCATGCCTCTCCCTTCAGCGTCCCACAACTGCCTAATCTCATTCTCATTCAAATCCTCTTCATTGTAGTCTTCTCCAGTGTAATTCGGAGTAATGTCCCAACGGATGGAAAAGCCACCATCACCCCCGCCCGAGCAACTTCCATCCGCACTCTGGTCTTCTATGTGCCCAGACGCGTATCCTTCGACATCAACGAGGTCGCTGACGCCTTCCACGGTGTCTGTGAAACCTGGCCCCGGGTCATCATTATCGAAACAGGAAACTTCCAACTCTACATACCCGATGCTTAGTGCCGACTCAGTCATAAGGTCGAAGAAAGAGTCGTGACTATCCCCATCACCAAGGGTTACTGATTCACTCAGTGACGTCGTACTCTCTTCGAAGCTAACCATCAGTGAACCAGAAAGTCCCGATGAGCCTCCTGAGATGTCATCGTCTATCAGGGATGGGAGGACTTGGAAGTAGGCGGGGAATGCAACCAGGAAAACCAGAGTCCCTGCTAACGTCTTTACCTTCTGTGGAGTGTCTACCAGGTCTTGGAAGTCCATGGCCGTTTCACTCTTCGCTCCCAGAGCACCATTTCAAATGCTCTCCTTATCTGTACTCTATAATCTGCAATCAGTAATCCTGAGAACTTTCCCAACTACCTATGTCCAAACCTTCCTTGGAGAACAACTTTCGCGAATTTCTGAATTCAGGAAGAAGATAACCAATCACCGATCTCTCCATGAAGGTCCACTTCCAAGGACATCTCGGAAGCATCCTAGACCACTCGAGCAAAAACTCCTCCCACTTCTCTCCTTCAAACAACTCTGGTATCCTGAAGGTCACAAAAGACATCCTTCCGGAAGAACCAGGAACATAGCTCCAAGTCCTAATTGCAAGACCCTCGGCTTCTCCTGACAGAACCTTCAGTCCGAGTACCCTTGCTCGTTTTGCTATTGGTACAATAATTGCCCATCTTTGGACCAATGTGGTTTCCTCAAAGCGACCCATCTCCCATCCACGACTTTCGCCGATGATCCGCATTGCCCTGATTGCTTCAGTGGGCACTATGCTTACTGGAATCTCAAGCATCCGCTCCATTAGTCTCAGACCACCCTCGAGGCCCTCGCCCATAGCGGCTTGGTTCATTCGTTCCAATCTTTGCATCAGCCGAATAG
>CAYFGC010000128.1:0-2136 GCA_964342625.1 uncultured Candidatus Poseidoniales archaeon
GATAGCAGGGCCAGGTAGATTACCGGAGCGCCCCTCATCCTGTAGTCCATGAAGTCGTAGATGAAGACCCCGGAGATGAAGTTCGCATAGATAGCAGCCCAGGCGACGTATGCAATCCCGAAAACCGCGGGGAACACCAGGAATGCCAATTCCACTTCCATGTCATTCACTAGTAGGGCGATTCCGAGAAGTGCCACGTTGCCATTGTGCATTACGATCTCGTACCATGCAAAGAGATGTGAGACGCTGTGTCCCTTCGCAAGGTTGTCCCCGATGATATGGAAGGAAATCACGCAGGTTACCAGGATTGCACACGCGTAGGATGTCGAGAATAGGATCGGAGAGGAGACAATAATCCACTCGGGAACAGTGCCTCCTGTTGCATGAATCCATGTGGCTGCCCCAGAGACCCCGAAGCTGACGCCGATCAGAGCGAAGTGCCACATCGTGAAGGCAGCTAGCCTCGTCGGCCCGACGACCTTCCGAGGCCTCCTCTCTCGCTCCTTGAAGTAGAGCGGGAAGTCGCCACTCCCCTTCGGATCCAAGGCCACCCAGGAGAGCGTGATGACCACAAGGGCACTGCATGCCACACGGAACGACCCCAGGGTCACATCCGAGACTACTCCCGAGGTCGCAATCTGCTCCTGGGTCTGCGAATGCTCCAGAGACCCCGACTCTGAGATGAAGAATAGCGCTAGAATGAGGAATAGCAGAGTCATCAGCGCGGTATCGGGACCCTTGTCCCTGTCTCCATAACCCATCAGGCCATCTAACACGTACCAACCGATGGAACCCGGCTTGAATATCCTTCTAGTACGTGGTCTGGTTAGCCTCGTAAGCCTTCACCATCGCAGCCCTTGCCATGAGGATGACTATGACTGCAGAGGACAGAAGAATGCTCCCGAGTATAGTGGAAGTCCGCATAAGCATGAGGCAGAAACCGGTGATCCCGCAACCGTAGCTAACCATCTCGCAGATTGATGCCAGTCGAAGAATCGACTCCGGCATCACCAGATTCGCAGAGGAGTCGTACTCCCTGATCATCCTGGACAGGAGTATGTACAGCCCCTGGAATGGAATGGCCAGGCAGAAGAGGCCCATTGCCAGGATCAGAATCTTCTCGTCTGGGTTCGCACTGATCTCGCTGCCCTTCCAGAAGAGGTTGCTCAGGCCAACCGAAAGCAGACCAGTGTGAATAAGCGCAGAAGTCGTGCTAGGGGATCCGACCTCGGACGACTCTGGTACCACGTGCGAGTTGCTCATCGAGGCACTATTGAGAATTGCGCTGGAAAAGGATGCTTTACTGCCGGTTATCTGGCAGCCTGCTTCGCATCGCCCTCTTCCAAATAGGTGGGATTAGGCAGGGCCACCATGATGCGTAGTAACCCCATCTTAGTTCGGGCGTTCCCTCGTAGGGCCTGAGCTTCCAGAATGGCACGCTGGCACGGAGGTGATGGTCAGAATGACGAGTCAGCTCAAGCAGGCTCCACCTCGACCACCTTGCCTCAGTGTTCCAAGAGTGATCGGCCGAGAAACGCTCGTCCTCCGATCTCCTCAGTCCCCAGTGACGGATGTAGTTCACGTACTCCAGAGTGAGGATGCTGATGGCAGAGAGGACGAGCCAACCTATGGCTACGGGAAACCCGTCAAACCACCCCATCTTCCCTGGCAGGAATGCGATTGCTAACAGTGTGGCTATCTGGAGCAGCAGTCCCCGGTACGAGGGATTGCTCAAACCGGTCCTGCCCCTCTTGTTGTGGACTCTTACGGAAGAGGCGAACTGTCCCGGAATAGTACTGAGCCAGAAGGACCACAGACCCTGTTCCGCCGTTGCGCTGGCAGAGTCCTTGTCAGTGCTAACCCACTTGTGATGGACGTGATTGTGCTCGTAGGTGAAGTGAGTGTAGTTGACCGAGAACAGGATCACCCGAGCCAACCTCCATCCGGGACTCCCCCTCTTCTTGTGACCCAGCTCATGGGCGGTCACGATAGCCGAGGCCGCAGCGCTCAGCCCTGATGAGAGTCCACCGACCACAAGCCACATCGTGAGACCCTCGTTTGACGCGAACCAGAAGAAGGTCCCAACCACGACAAGCTGGAGGATCCCGTGCATCCAGAGTATGACCTCGAATGGCG
>CAYFGC010000129.1:0-2132 GCA_964342625.1 uncultured Candidatus Poseidoniales archaeon
AATTGGTATGGGTACTGCAATGGCGATCCCATGGCGGATGAGGAAAATTGCCTAGAGGAGGATTACACGGTCCCTGATGAGGTTGATAATGGATTGAAGCACTACTCTTGCACTATTTCCATGGCTAACGCAGGTTCGAATACGGGGGGTTCGCAATTCTTCTTGATTCCAGGTGATGTCTCGCATCATCATTGGCTGGACGGGATTCACACCGTTTTCGGCGATGTGGTTGAGGGATGTGACTACGTGACCACGATATCAGAGGTGGAGACCGATAACGACAGGCCAATCGTCCCAGTAACGATATCATCTGCCGAGTCTTCAGGCATTTACACAGAGAAATTCGAGACTGCTGAAACTGAAATCGTTGGAGAGTTCAACGAGGGGGATTTGTCGGACGAGGAAGTTGGCCCAAAGCCAGAATGCGATAGGGATCTCGGGCCCAACATGAACTTGAGTGGTGTCGACCTATCGGGCTGCCAACTGGCCCTGATAGATCTCTCATTTGCAGATCTGAGCAATGCCATTCTGGAGGACTCCAACCTAGAAGGGGCAAATCTCTCCGGAGCGAACCTATCGGGAGCCTTTCTTTCCGGCTCGACGCTGACCGATGCCGTCTTCCATCAAGCTGTTCTAACCAACGCAGAGATGGACGATGTTCAGGGCTGCGCGGCCTCATTGCCCCCGGAGTGGAGGTGCGAGCGACTGCCCGAGCATCGATTCTGGGCAGACGAGGCGTACCACATCGACGGAGGCTCGAATCAGGAATACTATGACCGTATTATGGAAGTCTCATACGACAAGAGGGAGTCTGAATTCTACCAAATTGTGATTGAGCATCATGGGTATACCGACGGGATTCCAGAGGGGTCCGGATTCGACTACTCTACTTGGGATGGGGGCATGGGGGAGATGCAATACGTCTACCTGGGGCCAAACTGCTTTGTCAGTGATTCCGACATACAGTACGTAGACCTCTCCGGGATGAATCTCTCTGGGTGCGTTTTCGAACGAGTAAATTTCGAAGGGAGTGACCTCTCCAACATGACTGTTCATGAGGGGATTGTTTTCCTCCAATCAGCACTATTCGAAACCGATCTCTCGAATACCCGTTCCCACTCAGATTGCGGTTCCGGTGCTTCCGACTCGATGTCTGGCTTGATTATCTCTCAATCGCATGTCAGAAACTCGTCGATTGAGGGGTCAGACCTCTGCTTTCTCCAACTATACCAACTATTGATAGAGGGCTCCGACCTTTCCTCGATGGCTTTGTATTCGGGGTATTTCGATCGCGTATCAATGCAAAATGTCAGCCTTATTGACCTAGAAGTAACTAATTTCCTTTCTTGGTATGGGCCGTACACTGACTGCTCCACGGTCATTCTCAGCGGGGATTACGAGTGTCATAATGAAGTCATATTGGGACCCAATCTATTTTTGCGCTCTATAGACCTGAGCGGTCATGACCTATCTCACATGAACTTGACTGGAATGAATGCCGTCTATGTCCTCCAATGCCCCGATAAGCTTCCAGATGATTGGGATTGCGTACTGAACGGGAACCAACAGGGCACCTTGGTCGGTCCCGGCGCAATTTTGAATGGCGCGAACTTCAATGGCGCGAACCTCTCCGGAATCGATCTCTCCAGTTTCGAATTGGGTAATAGCCGTGGAGAAGAATTGGAGGAGTGCCCCCTTGCATTGCCCGATGACTACTATTGCATGAACAACAACATCGTCGGTCCCGGATTCTACAACAGCGGGGTCGACTTCACGGGCCTTAACATGTCAAACGTCAATTTCACGGGGGGTCACGCTGTAAATCTGACAGGATGCCCAGACTCGCTTCCCGAGCAGTACGTTTGTCTGCCCGGTTCCTCCTACGCAGATACCAGTAATCCGGATTGTGGATCAGTGATACTGGGGCCTGACCTCTTTTTCTGGTCTGTTGATTGCAGTAGTATGGAAAACATGGATCTCAGTGGAGTCAACCTAACAGGGGCTTGGATCTATCTTATCGACTTCACCAATGCGGTTTTCGAAGGGGCCACTCTCACTGATGCCACGTTCGCTGGCTGCACATGTCCTGATGGGTCTAATTCAAATGACAATGGGAATACTTGTGAGAACAA
>CAYFGC010000130.1:0-2037 GCA_964342625.1 uncultured Candidatus Poseidoniales archaeon
TCACGGCTCTACCAGAGACCATCGTACTGTTTGGATTCCTTGCACTATTCCTGCTCTGAGCAGAGTGCGACATCCATACGGAATAGGAGGTTAGAAAATGACACTTGATGCATTGGCAGCAGAAATTGCCAGTCAGGCTGAGGCGGAGGCTAAGAACATCGTCGAGGCCGCTCAAGCTGAGGCAAAAAGAATCGAAGAAGAAGCACGGAACGAAGTCTCTGAGGTCTCCTCAATTTCTTCGGACAAAGCCGAAAGGGAGAGTGCGCAGTTGTCTGTTGAGGTTGTTGCCTCCGCTAGGCAAGCGAACCAGAAGAGAGCATTAATCGCCCGAAGAGAGGAGTTGGATGCAACATGGGAGACTGTGAAAGAAGAAGTTGGTTCACCCAAAATGAAAGGAAGGCAGAAGATTCTCGACTCATTGGTAAAAGAGGCTAGCAAATCCAAATCTGGCATGATCATGAGGGCTGTATCTTCAGACAGAGCGTCTCTTTCCAAGAGTGGTTTCACCATGGGTGACGACATCGAGGGATTAGGTGGATTCGTTCTAGAATCCAAAGACGGTTCCACGGTGTTAGATTTCAGGTTTGACTTCCGATTAGAAGCAGCTTGGAAGTCTAGCCTTGGAGAAGTAAACAATATCCTATTCGGAGAACAGTGAGGGAGAGATATGGCAAGGGCGTTGAATGGTCGTTCCAATCTATACAACGCTGCTGCGCGAGCGAAGGCACGCAAGGCTTCGTTGATAGATACGACAAGGATGCGCCAGCTTGTTCAACAAGGCACTGAATCGATTGGGGCTAGCATTGGAGAGATGGGTTACAGAGCAGAGATGGACATCTACGGATCACGAATGAGTGGGGCCGATGCCATAGAGGCGGCTTTATTCCACAATCTGGATAACGACCTAGCAGGAGTTCTGAAGTTCTGCCAAGGCCATTTGAAATCGCTAGTAGCTATTTATGTCGAGCGTTTTGACTACGAGAAGGCTAAGACTGTCCTCAGAGCGATAAACGGCGGAGCATCTGATGAGATTATCGAATCCCAGATACTGCCATCTGAAAATCCAAGAAACGCGCCTTGGTTGAACATTGTGAGGAATACTGAAGGTCTCCAAGAGGCGGTTGAAGCTATGTCTGGTACGCCATGGGGGATTACACTCTCTAAACTTGATTCCGATGCCACTCTTGAGGACATGGAGAATGCATTGGACCTGCAGTACTTCGCTGACGCTCTAAAGGCAGTTAGAGGAAGGGATGGTGGACCGAGGCTCCGGAGATATTTGAGAATGGAAATCGATCACAGGAATGTAATCAACGAATTCCGTGCAATTAGAATGGAGATGACAGCAGAAAAACGCCAATCCATGGTTATCCCGGGAGGCAAAATTGACGCCGCGACTATGAGGCAGGCCTGTCAGGCAGAAAGCGACGAAGAGCTAATAGAAACCCTCCGAAGAAGTAGCTCTTTCGATGACTCTGGTTTTGACGAGGCTATGGCAGAAGCCGAAAGGATGGGCAGTTTGGATCCGTATGCAGAACTCCTATCTCATCAGAAGCACACTATCCTGAAGAGGTTCGCCCACCTGAGTCCAATTTCTCCATTCCCAATCATATACTATATCGAAAGGAAGACCCTGGAAGTCAGAAACCTGAGGTTGCTTGTGCGCGGCAAGGCAGTCGGACTTCCCAACGAAGTACTGGAAGCGCATATGGACTACTGAGGTGGAGAAGTGAAAATAGCAATAGTAGGACCGTTGGAATTCACATTAGGATTCCAACTTGCAGGAGTTGAAAACCTGTATAACCCGTCTGATGACGAGGAGATGGAGAATATTCTCAGAGATCTCCTGAATCAGACAGAAGTGGGAGTTGTCGTAGTGGACAACTTCGATTTAATGAGACTCCCAGAAAGGTTGCGCTTGCAACTCTCTGAGAGTGTGACGCCCACTGTTTTGGGCATTGGGACTGAGGAGGACAACACCCTCCGTGAGTCCATCAAGTCGGCACTTGGTGTCGACCTATGGAAATAAGATTCGAA
>CAYFGC010000131.1:0-2008 GCA_964342625.1 uncultured Candidatus Poseidoniales archaeon
TCGACCCCGATGGAGACTTGCCTGTCCTGGCAAGGGTTGCGGGACGTAAGATACTCGGGTTCGAGCTTGTAGGTTACATTAGGTCCGGCTTAGGTTGTAATATTTTGATTACCGATGAGGATGGGTCGCCCATAGGTCTGGACCTCTGACTCACTGGTCGAAATCTGTTTTGAAGTACCTCTCGACGTAGAACCGGAGCTCTTCCAGGCTCCCCTTTGCATCCGCCAGTGCTGTGTGATCGCTCCGCTTGTAGAACCTCGGGCCGTCGGGTGCGACTCTCTTCAGGAGCTCCTTGATCGAACTGACGTCTATGATCCTGAAGGTACAGAAGTCATCGACCAAGGGCATGTACCTTCTGATAAACCGGAAATCATGATGGACCGAATTCCCACAAATTATCGCCCCCTCAGTCATGTGCTCACTGAGCAATTCCATGAGTTCCCTCTCGGCCTCCCTGGTTGACACGCCGTTCTCCTTTACCCTCTTGATTAGGCCACTCTTCGTATGCGTTCGCGTGTTCCAATCGTCCATACGATCCAGGACACTGGGGTCGTCTGGCATCACGGCTAGGCACATCTCGGCATCGGGAACCGGGGTCAGGTCGGCCTCGACGACGAAGGCTGCCACTTCGATGATACGCTCCCTGTCGGGGTCGAGGCCCGACATTTCGAGGTCGAGCATCAGGATCCGTGATTCCTTCACGCGATTGCCATCGTAAACCCGCACTTATTCATGTTGGCTGGAGGAGTGACATGATAGAGGACTCGACGTGGGGGTGTCGTGTCCTCGCCGGGTTACCTCCAATTCCTTCGTCGGAACAGGAGCTTCCGCAAGCTGTTCATCAGTGACCTCGTGATGTTCACGGGCGACTGGTTCAGCGTGATCGCGATGTTCCTCCTGGCAGCAGAAGCCTCGGACTCGTCCCCACTAGCCATCGCTGGTGTTCTTGTTACGCGTTCAGCGACTTTCGCCAGCTTAGAATCCGTAACAGGGATGCTGGCTGACCGATACTCGAGAAAGGGGCTCATGCTGGCATCCAACCTTGTATCCTTCGGAATTCTCGCCAGCTTCCTGGCACTGGACCTCATGGGGAGCCTGCTCTCTGTCTACCTCCTGGCAATGTGCCTTGTCATCGGCAGGGCGGTCTACGACCCCGCCCAGACGGCATACCTCCCAAACATCTGCACCGAGGACGAGCTGCTGACTGCGAACGCCGTGGTCTCAGCCACTTGGTCTGGGGCATTAGGCCTAGGCGCCGGTATCGGCGGGATTGTAATCTCCCAGTATGGCATCGAGGTGGGTCTGATGATAGACTCTGTGACCTTCCTCTTCGCTGCCCTGGTTATCTCGACAATGCCACAGGGAGGCCCGGAGAAGCCGGAGAACAGGACGATAAATCCGATTGAGATGCTAAGGGAGATAATCGCGGGATGGCGCTACATCCTGGCTCGGCCACACATCAGGAGGCTGCTCGGAGCCAAGGCAGGATGGGCACTAGGGGGTGGATCGCAGGTGTTTTTGTTAATTCTTATCGGTATGGAAAATGGGTTCGGAGAAGTAGCTGCAGGGATAGGTGTCCTCTACCTCTGCAGGGGATTCGGATCTGGATTCGGACCCATCGTTACTCGTCCCCTGATGGCGGCCCCGAAGGCAATCCCATACGTCATCGGGATAGCCCTCGCTGGCTCGGGCCTGTTCTACATAGGGGTCTCCACCTTCGAGTGGGGGATGCTTACGCTGCTGTGCGTCTTCTCGAGTCATGCTTGCTCTGGAGTGAGTTGGGTCTTCTCCACCACTCACCTGCAGCGGCGGACCGAAGACGAGTGGATGGGGAGGGTCGCTGGAACTGACAACCTGATGATAACCCTGACCATGGGCATTTCCACCCTCTTCGCCGGACTGGGCATGGAGTACGAGGTAGTGACTCTCAGGGAGATGCTGCTCATCACCGCAGGGATACAGATCTCGGTAGGAGTTCTGTGGCTGCTGCTGGCCTCCCCCAGCGAGC
>CAYFGC010000132.1:0-1996 GCA_964342625.1 uncultured Candidatus Poseidoniales archaeon
AGACCCGTGGCTAATCCGGCCAAAAGCGCTATTGTGAACGGGAAAACCCAATTTTCCGAACCTCCCTCAAGACCATCCAATTTTATCAACGGGCCGTCGTTTCCTATTGCCCCATATGACTCTACTATGTTCAGCACGAGGTGGGGGACCAGTGCCGCTCCTGCCTCGTCGAGCCCTCCTGCTTGAAGATCTGGAGGCTGATACTCTCGATAGTGAGCGCACATAGGCCATATCTCGCTAGAGGTGGGGAGATCTCTCTGCGGGCCTATTCCAATACTCTGGGAACCAATCAAATTGAAGCTCCTATGGCTGCTGCAACCGTGAATGATGGAGTCCGGACCCTCATTAGCGATGACCAGAGCCGAATAGCTGGATTGCCCCTCTAGAGATCTACTGGCAGATGACTTGGCTTTCTCGGCTAGTTGCCCACTAGATGCCTCTATCGTTATTGAGTTAAATCCATGACTCTCGCTCAGGACTGCTGAGTCCAAATTTATGTACAACTCTATCTCTGATTTGTCTTCCAGTTGGTCCGTGTACGCCTGACTGCTCAGTAACCCGAGTTCCTCCCCTCCCCATGAGGCGAACCTAACGGTATGTTCTAGCTCATGCGAGCCAAGCTCTCTGGCTATCTCGATAATCTGAGCAACACCCAAAGATTCAGTTGGTTGACCTTCACTGAAGTAAGCAGTATCATGATGAGAACCAATCATAACCGTCGAGGAGGATTTTCCGGGTATCTCGCCAGTCACCACGCTGACTACCCTTGGACCGGTCTGTGCTGCTGCCCAGTTTCCATCGAGAATGGCGTATTTCGTGCTGTCTGAATCAGCCTCTTCTATGAAATCGATAAAAATATCAGCGGTGCTTTGAGTGATGAAAATATATGGTATCAAATTTAATTCTGGGTATGCGACAGGGAATGGAACGATTTGTCCGTCGTCGCTTATTACCACAACCGGTTCAAAATATGTGGTCTCCAGTCCTTCTTCGTAAATCATCAGAACAGAGGCTCCTGCCTCAATTGCGTCTTTGTAGTAGTCCGATAGGAGCCTACCAGTGGTCTGTGAGTCATGTTTGACTAAAATTGCTTTATCGAAGATGTCTCCTGCGTTCGAGAACTCCTCAGCCGTACCAGTGCCCAAATCTGCCAACTCACTGTCGTGCTTGTGAGCTCCGCCCGAGTAACCGAGGAAGGTGAAGGCACTCATGTGATCCAAATCTCCTGTGGAGGAGAGTTGCACACGCCCTGAACCAGCAGTCCCGTCCGGGAAACCGGGTATATTCTGAGCCCCCTGCTCTATCTGAGCGTGCATGTGAATCCCCTCTTCTCCTTCTTCCGGTTGTTGTATCCATGATCCTGGTATCTCGAACTCAGTGACTTCAACATCCGCCAAACCCGCTTCCACAAACATCTCAGCGATCATAGTCGAAGCGTCCCCCTCCCCCGAGGAACCAGAGACTCTCGGTCCGAAGCTGCTGATGTTGCCTGCGTCGGCTACTATCTCCCTACCATCTACTTCGAACTCTACCCTTTCATCATGGAGGAAAAGACCCGCATAGAGAGAAGCGCCGAGTACGAATATTGAAACTAAACCCAGGGAATCTATCTTGGAAGGGGTCACTAGGCCCATAATTCCGCCAATACTTCGGTTTGTATATCTTTAGGGTACCCTAAAAAACAAACCTCCAAGAGTATGCTTTCATGGTAAGTGGAAGGTATGGTGGAAAGTCATGCAATTAAGTGAAGATCAGGTTATGCTCCAATCGCTGGCTAGGGAGTTCGCAGACCAAGAATTAATTCCGAACGCCGAGGAATGGGACAGGGAGGGGACATTTCCCTCCATGGCTATTGAAAATGCGAGAAATCTCGGATTACTTAACTGCACAATACCCGAGAAGTATGGTGGCACAGGCCTTAGTTTTCTCGATGAAGTAGTAATTAACGAGGAGCTTGGTAGGGGGGATCCCGGATTTGCCACAATTACAGGAGTCA
>CAYFGC010000133.1:0-1911 GCA_964342625.1 uncultured Candidatus Poseidoniales archaeon
GGTCCTCTATCAGTTCGAATGTGCAGTTCGCCGTGTCAGTCAGGTACCTGCATGTTAACTCATCCGGCATGTTGTCGCTGTCTGTGTCGTACCATGCGGTGGGGTCCTTCGGGAACTTGTCGACAACGTCGCCTATGTTGTCCCCATCGTCGTCCTCGTCTATGTGGCTGCATATTCCGTCCAAGTCGATATCCTCTGGGAACGAGGACGCGTTTGTCGGATCGGTGTTGCATTCGAGCTCGACCAAGTCGGTCCAACCATCCTCGTCCTCGTCAGTGGTGTTGTCCTCTGGCCAGACGACGTCGAAGTCGACCCTGTACGAGAAGTCCCACTGGGAGTTCTCGGCCCTGAAGGTGTGCGAGTACTCGATTCTCCTGCTGTATGCCTCCTCGGGAGTTCCCGAGATGACTCCTGTGGAGTTGTCCAGCACCAGTCCTGCAGGCAGTTGGGGCAGAACCGAGAACAGCATGATTCCCCCGCTGGTCGGAGCGATTAGCGGCTCCAGTGGGTCCATCTCCTCCCCAACTGTTAGGACAATCTTGTCATTGGGGTAGAAGAAAACGATGGGCGAGTCATCGAACTCGTCGAGTGGGTCGCAAATCCAGTCGCCGTCGTAATCGTAGGGGCTGTCTACGATGTAGAGGGGGTCCGTTCCGCACTCTAGCTCGATAGAGTCGTTCCAACCATCCCCGTCGTCATCAGGGTCGAATATGTCCGGCACCCCGTCCTCGTCAGTATCTAGGTGTCTGGCGAAGATCGTAATGGAGAATGTGTCCAGGTAGAGTGAGTTGCTACCTGTGACCGTGTAAGTCGTGCCATTCACCTCCTCAGTGGCGAATCCAGTGATCAGACCGTTCGTCGAGTTGAATTCCAGACCATCGGGAAGTGCGGGGGAGATTGACCACGAGGACACATTGCCCCCGAATATCTGAGCTGCCATGTACACCTCATCTAAGTTGGTAGTGAGATTTAGATCGCTATCCAAGTAGATAAGGTCGAAGTCAGCGTCATCCGGGTCGGGGGTGACTGACTGGAGAGTGATCTCCACCGAGCTGTGGTACTGGGAGTTGTTCGCCCACACGGTGAATATCTGGAGTTCGAACTCGGACATTGGGGCCCCGCTGATGGTTCCGTTCACCTGTCCAGAGCGGGCCAATGCCCCATTCAGGTTCAGGCCCTCTGGAAGTGGTGGCCATATCTCCCAGGTTCTGACTTCCCCTCCGTAGGTGGTCGCAACGATGGGCTCAATCGGCTCGTTTACGAACAGTAGCTGGGAGGTCATGCTGTAGACTAGGAATACCTCCGAGTCGTCGACTTCGTCCAGACCGTCGCATAGGCCATCTCCATCCCAATCCTCGGGGTAAGACAATGGGTCAAGGACCCCGGTCAGGCAGGTGGTCTCGCTTTCGTCCCCCCACCCGTCGTTGTCGTCATCCGGATCCGTCTCGTCCGGGTCCCCATCCCCATCTGAGTCCAGGAGGGACGCGGAGATGCTGATCGTGAAGCTGTCGTTGTACTGGCCGTTGCTTGCCAGTATGGTGAAGTTGGTGGCATTAAACGTCACGTTGGTAACGCCAGATATCCCCCCAGTAGCATTGTTGAATGAGAGTCCAGATGGCAGATTAGGGGATATCTCCCAGTCACGAACGTCCCCTCCGAGAACTATCGGGCTCCTGCTTAGGGTGGTGACGTTGGTCGTAAGTACCTCTTCCGAGTATGGGTAGGCAAGGAAGATCGGCGAGTCTTCGAAGAAGTCGTTGGAGTCGCACACCCCATCCCCGTCGCCATCTGTGGGGAAGTCGTCGTCATCCAGTGGGTTCGTTGCGCACGCGGCCTCGTTGGAATCGGACCAACCGTCGTTGTCGTCGTCGCTGTCCGTGATGTCGGGTTCGCCATCGCCATCGGTATCGA
>CAYFGC010000134.1:0-1909 GCA_964342625.1 uncultured Candidatus Poseidoniales archaeon
TCGCTTTGTAAGAGCGACGTCATAACCCCTAGACCACGGACCCCGGGAGGTCCGAGAGGCAATGCATTCAAATCCTCTATGGTGGTTATGACTGACTAGAGGGAGTAACGAGCATGGCGATGACCGAATTAATCCAGAGGCTCGAGGCAGCAGGGGTTCCTGTAGACGATATGGCTAAAATTGCAATGGAAGATGTTGATCCTGCCGACTTCACTGATTTTGATCTGGAGCCATTCTGGAATGATAGGCCGGTACCATTCCTGTTTACTGGCTTTGGAGCAACTAGAACCATTTCAGCGCCGCACATGATAGCGACCCTCCTTCATCACCTTGAGATACTTGAGGGGCAGGACATCATGCTTATTGGTTCTAAGGGCGGTTATCTGGCTGCAATAATAGACAGAATGGTTGGCAAAGATGGCACGGTTACGATAATTGAGCCTCACCAAGAGGTCAGGGAGTACACAGAGGAGAGGTTGAGCATGCATCGATCTTCTGGGATAATTCGGGTGCTTAGGCCACATGACATGGAGAGCAGCGATGAGGGTTCAAGGAGTTTCGAAAGAGTCCTGATTACTGGCTCAGTTAGGGAGATACCGGGAACAATTGAGCACATGGTAGTCGATGGCGGGTTTGTTCTAGGTCCGTTTGGCGGCCCCGTACACCAAAGACTGCTGAAGAGAGAAAGACAGGGGGAAATGTGGTTTGACACTGATCTGGGAGGCGTCGTTTTTGGCCCTATGGACGTTGGAGAGTCGGAGTCTGGCCCTCTGGATCCTGATTCACTAGCGAATCACATCGAGGATGCCTTTGACCTAGTTGGGGGTCTTGTCGAAATTGAAGAAGACACGTCCGAAAGAGTCCGGGCCCTGATTTGTGCTCTTCGAGATCTTCCGACTGATCTGCCATTCATTGATGAGGAGTCGACAGAGGAGGAAATAATGGAGCATCCAGTGGTAGACCTGCTTATGTCTGAAATAGACTGGTTGGGACCACTATGGCCGATTTTCAGTGAGTTTCTGTCGATCGACATAGCAAGTCCTGGGTCGGTAGAAGAAATACCAGATTTCCTAGGTGGGCATGAAGACTTGGTCCCTTGAAGGTGGGTACCTTCTAGTCATACTGCAGGCTGCATGAGTCTGGAAAGCGGCACAGAGATTGGTGGAAGGTGGTCTGAAAGCCTGTGACGACTGGTCTTGGGGCTAAAGAGGTCCCCCTGTAATCCCGCTTGGACTACTTCTTCCTTCGTTATTGACCCCCTGCCACAATTTGGCCAAACGTCTAGTTCAACGGTTTCATCTCCCATATAGTCAACTTGGACGCAAGGAAGGCACTGGAGACCCAATCTTAGAGCGACTTGATGCCGGTGGTGCCCATCCAAAATCACCCCGGTATTCCTGTCAACAACTAGAGGGAGGACATAGGCGTTCCAGCGATTTGTCATCTTCTCTAATTCGTCAACCTTCCTAGGACGAGTTTGCTCATGGGGTCGTAGTATCTCCATAGGCACTAAATCTACCTTCACGGACCTCGGAAGGGCCGTGGTTCAATATATCTGCTCCTCTGGAAGATAAAATATGGAGGAGACGCGAAGGCGAATTAGTCTCAGTCTCCTCAGGGAAGAAGATAGGATTGTACTCGACAGACTGAGGGATTTTGGCGAAGCTTGGATTGTCGGAGGCTGGGTCAGAGATTTTCTTTCTGGCCTTTCACGGAACCGAATTGACGATATGGACATTGCAACTAACTTGAGGCCCGAACAGGTGAAGGATATCTTTCCACGGTCAATCATGATAGGGGAGAAATTTGGAACCGTAATAGTTAGGATTGACGAGTCTGAGAATGATGATTACGAGTGGGAGGTAACGACTCTCCGGGAAGATGGGGGTTATTCGGATGGCAGAAGGCC
>CAYFGC010000135.1:0-1882 GCA_964342625.1 uncultured Candidatus Poseidoniales archaeon
CGCGCTGGAACGTAAATTACACTGGCCTCTGCCTTGGTTGAGGAGACTGCTTCTGACATCGTATCGAATACTGGAACCGATCTACCTGGAAGTTCTACAACTTGCCCTCCCTTTCCTGGGGTAACTCCGCCGACTATGTCAGTACCGTATTCGACCATTCTAGTGCCATGAAACGTTCCTTGGCTTCCTGTGATGCCCTGGATCAGGACTCTTGTTTCCTCATTAATCCAAATGCTCAACCTAATCCCCCCCAATTGCATTGACTATTGCCTCGCCGGCATCTCCCAGAGTGCTGACAGTAATCACATCGAGATCTGATTCTTCCAGAACCTTCCTGCCTTCTTCGTGATTAGTGCCAGAGAACCTGACCACTAGTGGAATCTTCAGGCCTGTCTCCTCTGAGGCCTCGATGATGCTCCTTGCAACCATATCGCATCTGATGATGCCCCCAAAGATATTGACAAGGATTCCCTCCAAATTTGAGTCCTCAAGAATAATCCCGAATGCAGCGGTAATTGATTCGCTATCTGCGCCCCCGCCGATGTCTAGGAAGTTTGCTGGCTCCCCGCCATACAGCTTGATTACATCCATTGTAGCCATTGCCAATCCAGCACCATTGACCAAACAGCCGATGTTTCCTTCCAAGTCAACATATGAGAGCCCGTGTTCATGCGCCCTTAATTCCACATCTGACTCTTCCGAGAAGTCTCTGAGATCTTCCCTCCATGGATGTCTGAATGCGGCATTCTCATCGAAGCTGACCTTAGCATCCAAAGCCACCATCGATCCGTTTCCGTCCCTAACAAGAGGGTTTATCTCAATCATCGAGCAATCCTTATCGATGAACAAAGAGGCTAGACTAACCATCATTTCAGCGAATGAATCCCGAGAGTTGTCCGATAGCCCTAGGGAATCCCCGAGAGATTGGGCGGCCTCTTCACTCAGGCCGTCAGATGGATCGAACCATGCTTTGTGGATTGCTTCCGGGGACGTCTCGGCGACCTCTTCGATATCGACGCCGCCCTCAGTGGAGGCCATGACCAGGATCGAGTCCTCCTCCCTGTCGACTAGTAGTGCTAGGTAGTACTCGTGGGCAATGTCACAACCCGATTCAACGTACAAGTTGCTGACAATCTTACCAGAGGTGCCTGTCTGCTTGGTTACGAGTCTGTGACCTAGGATATTCGAGGCATATTTTTCCACTTCCTCCCTGGTGAATGCCACCTTCACACCTCCCTTCATCACCAACTCTCCGGAGTCGGGGCAGAACAAATCTCCCTTGCCCCTTCCGCCAGCATGAATCTGACTTTTTACCGCGACAACATCTGAGCCAAGGGAGTCGTATGCGGATAGTGCTTGTTCGACTGTCGTACAGTGAACTCCTCGTTGGACTGACACCCCGGACTCTCTGAACATGGCCTTCGCCTGATACTCGTGAATGTTCATTGGCCTATCCAATCGAGGTGGGGCCTTGAAAGATGCGGCTCCCAATCTTCCGAAGAAGAAGCACGAAGCGATGAAAGGGTGGGTGGTGCTGGGGGAGTCGTGGATGTCATCGTTCTGGCAGGGGGATTCGGGACCAGGCTAAGGCCATGGACCGAGAGCGTTCCAAAACCCCTTCTGCCGATTCTGGATAAGTCGATGATTGAGCATGTAGTGGACGTTCTGCCAGAATCATTGGTCGACAGGGTGCTTATCGCTGCTGGCTATGGTGTTGAGGAGATGCGTTCTCACTTCACCAACACCCAGCTACCGTATGAAGTGAGGATTGTCGAGGAGGCCGAGCCCCTTGGGACGGGTGGCGCTATCGCAAACTGCAAGATTCACCTCTCTGGTGGCACTTTCTGCGTAATTAACGGCGATCTAATCACCAGTCTTAGAG
>CAYFGC010000136.1:0-1849 GCA_964342625.1 uncultured Candidatus Poseidoniales archaeon
CTGAGAGGGAGCGAAATCGAGGACTACCTGGGACTATCTACCTGGATGGTCCCTGCAGAGGGTATCGGAGGTCTGCTGAAGACCAGGGTGGAGGACTTCCGTGTCGAGGAGTCATCCAAGGTCCCAGCTCTCGATGACAAGGGAAGATTCACAGTAGTCAGGGTGACAATGACAAACTGGGAGACCAATAGGTACCTCAGGAGGCTCGCTAGGTCCTGTGGGATCAACAAGAACCGGATTTTCAGCTCCGGGTTGAAGGACAAGCGGGCCATAACCACGCAGATCCTTGTGATCGATGCACCAAGAAGAAAGGTCGAATCAGTCGAGATTCCAGACAGTACCATAGAGGTACTCGGGAGGACTCACCAGAAGGTTGCAATGGGGGATCATGATGGGAACAGATTCACCATCACCGTCAGGGGATGTTGTGATAAATCAGGCAACCCAATAGATGCCAAAGAGGCAATGAGCAGGGTCCACCAGATTAGAGACGGCCTGTCCAAGTCCATGGGATCCGACGCATTCCCAAATTGGATTGGCCCACAGAGGTTCGGCTCCACCCGTCCAGTTACCCCACAGGTGGGTTCGGCCGTGATAGAGGGGGACTTTGAGCGAGCAGTCGATCTTTACGTGGGAATGGCCGGTTCTAGGGAGGGCGAAGAGGCCGAGGCATTCAGATCATCATGGAGGGAGTACGGGGATCCGAAGAAGTCTCTGGAATTGGCACCAGAGAGACTTGGGTACGAGTCATCAATGTTGCAGCACTTGGTTAAGAAGCCGGGCGATTATGTTGGTGCATTCAAGACTCTGCCAAACTCACTACAGCTCCTGATGGTCCACTCTATCCAGTCATTGGCGTTCAACCACACCCTCTCCGAGAGAATTGGCTCCGGACTTTCCCTGATTGAGCCAGAGGAGGGCGATCTAGTAGCCCCGCTCATGGCCAACGGGAGGATAGATGTCGGAAAGATGGCTTATGTCAGCCCAACAAACCTGGATCGATGCCGTCGGAATTGCAAACTCGGGAGGCTAGTAGTGACTGGCACTCTTCCAGGAAGGGACTCTTCCCTCGCGGAAGGCGGACCGGGCGATCATGAGGCTGCAGGCATCCGTCAAGCTGGTCTGGATGGGGTTGATTGGGTAGTCAACCAGATTCCCAGGCTAACTACTTCTGGAACCAGGAGGGCACTTTCCGTACCATTCAGGGACATCAGTGTAGAGCAGGCCCCAGAAGCGGACGTCCTATCCCAGAGGTGGGAGGAGGGTCCAATGGAGGGCGATAGGTGGCATCCAGAGGGAGCATCCCTGCGTCTTAGGTTCACGCTGCCAGCAGGAGCCTATGCGACAGTCATGATGCGAGAGATAATGCGATCCCCTCTGGACCATTACTGATTAGAGTCGACCCATCTCCAAGGCCTCTATTTGACCAACAAGATCGTCCACGGCTCTTACCTTGTCCTCAAACCCGTCTACGATCCCCTCCCCTTCACCGAGGACCGCTTGGACCTCGATGTACATCATCCCGAAAGCTAGGGGCTTTATCTCCACTTCCTGGACCTCCTGGAACTCAGAGATAGCCTTCGCAATCTCCTCGTAGTTCGGACTGCCATCATCCGGTTGGTCTAGTGTTACCTTGTATTTCACAACGACATGACCCATAGAATCACCTCATGGACCCTCGAACTTGCAATGGGGGCAGATGTACTTAACTGACTGAACTCTGCACCTCTGGCTCCTGCCTATTGGGGCGGAACAACCCGGACATGGGAAGGAAGTGCTCTCGCTATCCACCAGGGGCGTCCCCGAGGACGCACACACAGTTGCCCTTCCACTTGCTCCGGCCATCGAC
>CAYFGC010000137.1:0-1802 GCA_964342625.1 uncultured Candidatus Poseidoniales archaeon
GCCAAAAGGCCGATTACGATGCTCGACATGACGATGTTCAGGGAGAACTCGGACGCCATCAGGGCGGATCACGACAGGAGGGGGATTCCCCACGACCCCATTGACGAGGTCATCAGGCTCGACGAGGAATGGAGGAAGTCCCAGTACGAAGTGGACCAGTTACGCAGGAAGAGGAACGAGGCGGCGAGGGGGATTGCCGAGGCCAAGAAGTCCGGCGATGAAGCGGCTGCCAAGTCCATCATGGACGAGGTGGCGGACATCGGCGCCCAGATCGATGCCCTAACCTCTCACTCAGAGGAGTGCCTAGAACAGAGGGACGCACTCAGGATGAGAATCCCGAACATCCTGCACGAGGAGGTCCCCGTCGGCGAGGACGACCAGAAGAACACCCTCCACAGCCTGCACGGGGAGAAGCGCGAACTCGGCTTCGAGCCCCGCACCCACAACGACCTCATCGAGATGAACGGGTGGGTCGACCAAGCGAGGGGGGCGAAGGTCACTGGGAGCCGCTTCTCCTTCATGCAGGGCGATCTGGCTCGTCTGGACATGGCCCTGCAGCAGTACGGCGCCGACTTCCTGATGGGTCGGGGCTACACGCTCGTCCAGCCCCCCCTGATGATGAACAGGGAGGCCTACGAGGGCGTGACCGACCTGAGCGACTTCGAGACCGTGATGTACGGGATAGAGCCGGACAAGTACTACCTCATCGCCACTAGCGAGCACCCGCTGACGGCAATGAGGATGGACGAGGTGATCGAGCCATCCGAGCTGCCGATCAAGATGGTAGGGGTCTCACCCTGCTTCAGGAGGGAGGTGGGCGCGCACGGCCTCTCGGACAGGGGCATCTGGAGGGTCCACCAGTTCACAAAGGTGGAGCAGATAGTCATCTGCGACCCGGACGAGTCATGGGACCATCACGAGGACCTGCTGCAGAATGCGGTTGACCTCTGGGACAGCCTCGATCTTCACTACAGGGTGGTCAACATCTGCACGGGGGACATGGGGACGGTGGCAGCGAGGAAGTACGACTTGGAGGCCTGGCTCCCGGGGGCGGACGCGTACAAGGAGGTGGTCTCCTGCTCCAACTGCACGGACTACCAGGCGAACCGCCTCAGGATGCGCTACAGGACCTCGGAGGGGAACTCAGCCGTCCACACCCTGAATTCCACTGCCATCGCGACGAGCAGGGCACTGGTCGCCATCATGGAGCAGAACCAGATGGAGGACGGGACGGTGACTGTCCCGGATGTCCTTAGGCCCTATATGGGGGGCAGCGTCACTCTTTCGCCGATTGGGAAGTGAGTCGTCCAACAAAATCGAAATCCGGATTCAGGCCCATTGCGGCAAGTATTGCAACTAACTGCCAAAAGTGCCACTCGATGAAATCGATCGGCCAGAAAATTACCCCGAGAAGGCCCTCCCACACCGTGTAGGATAGGATATCCATCGAGATCAATGCGACCGAGAAATAAAGCAAGAATTTGTATGATGTCCTGCCGTTACCAATCCATTCTTCACCCCCCGGACCAAAGGCGTCTACGTGAGGCCAACCCATCCAGCACAATGCGAATCCCAAGGTGAACACCAGTGTGCTAATGTCCCACAGCGCCCATGAGATCGTTATCAGTATCGCATCTAGCGGATTGAAGCCCTGTTGAGACGTCCAGAATTCATAACTGCCTGTTAGCGAACCGGGCATGTATGTGATGGATTCGATGGAATTAATCAGTCCACCAGGGCCGTGTGACCCATCCCACCACCAATCTCCGAAGATGAAAGAGAGGAGGAATAACGCGGTTGCT
>CAYFGC010000138.1:0-1795 GCA_964342625.1 uncultured Candidatus Poseidoniales archaeon
CTACCCTCTGACCAGCGGGCTAGTCAGCGGTGATCAGTACTGATCGTTCGCGAGGCCTAGAAGACCCAGCTCGTCAAGCTTAGCAGAAGGTGCTAAGAAGGTGACTTGCACGACTCCAGGATGCCTTCCAATCTCAATCGAACCGGTGATAGTGGCTCTATTCCTGATCTCTGGTACAGGCGCTCCAAGTAGTTCTGCGGCCCTCTCTAGTCCATTTTCCGTCGCAGCATTGAGATCAGGACCGGAACCGACTATCGAAATTGGGACCGAGTCCTCTACACCAGACATTCCCCAACCGCTGGCGACCTCCTCTGCCAGAGACCGCTCCTCGTCGGAGATCGGCTTGGCGAGGTACGGGAGGTCCTCCTCTACTGGGAATATGATCGGTCCATCGATATCCAGGCCCTTCAGAACGTGAACCTGTAATGTCACCGTTCCCGAAACATCGGTCGTATGACCTGCAATTTCACCGTCTCCCTGCATTGCATGCATGTCGCCCATGTATATCCCTCCTCCTGGGACCTTTACCGGACAGATTAGTATTGATCCTGCCCTAACAGCATCGATGTCCATGTGACCATCAGTACGATGCTTGAGGTCCTCGGCGGTGATAGCCTGCGGATGCGGGGCACCAACTAGGAATGTCCCGAAGTCTCCTGCATTGTGAGAGTCCGGCATGGCGATTGAAGGGCAGGTCCCTAGCTGGCCCATGAATGGCCTAAGCCTCGCCACAATGCCCACAAGATGATGGGGGCAGAATGTAAGGATGGAATGCTGGATAGCGTTCTGAGGCATCGCTGCGTAGTGTTTTGCGTCATGCGCGATCTTCTCTGCTGCACTCTTGTCAAGAGTCACTCCAAGGCTTCTGTTGTTGTCGAATGCGATTGTGTATCCGTTAGTGAACTTGAATGGGCTCGCTGGCTTCCCGGTGGACTTGAATTTGACTGCGTCCTCTCCTATCCCCTCGACATAGCTCTCTGGGTTCAACTCCTCGTTGTCCGGATCGTACTTGGCTACGTACGGGTCACCCATATACAGGCCGTCGACCCAGTAGTCATTCCCAGAGGAAGTGGCTATCGATGTCACGGAGATCTCCTTGATCCTGATTGCTATCGCATCGCCGACCTCTGCGCCTTCGACGGCTACCGGTATGGTGACCTCGTGACCCCCACGGAGCTCTGGGGTTATCATTGGGCCCCAACAGCCCGGGGCGGTGTTTGCTATGATGTGTCCACCATCCTTGACTGGTCCAAGCATTGGCTTTTCCGGGTCCAGGACTCCGTCAGTGAACTCGTTCACGTATACTGTTTCTCTTCCTTTTGTTTCTTCTGTCATTTCATCATCTCCTGAGTCATCCACCTGCAGCAGGCATCAGAAGAGTAATCTCCTGACCCGGACTAATTTCCTCATTGGCACCTCTGTGGTTTCCCGAGGAGAAAGGTATCGCCTCGAGTATCGTCCCTGAGGATCCGGGGTACCTGGAACTAATCTCGTCCAAGATATCCTGAATGGTCGTCGGCTCTGTTACTTCGACACTAAGCCTCGAAGTTCCGATTTCCTCTGCCAGTTTTCCATTGACACGAACAGAGAAGGTTGCCTTGCTAGGGGGAGTCATGAGTACCCCATGGGAAGAACCGCAGATAAAATTGGCGATGAGGGCGAAGAAACTGATGCCGAGATTAATTAGGAGACCTAGCGTGTGATTCAGTTATCCCATACTGGAACAGCAGGAGATGCACATACAACATGTATCAAGAATACACAATTGTTCACACAGACTCCTATTCCCAGACTT
>CAYFGC010000139.1:0-1525 GCA_964342625.1 uncultured Candidatus Poseidoniales archaeon
AGTCCGGGACGGATGTCGAGCCGGAATGGGTGGCCAAGAGCATCAGCGAGATCGCCGCTGCCGATTCGGCAGCGGCTGCTGTCGTACTCCAGCAGGCTATTTCGATTAACCCGGAGGCAGAGCTCTTCGAGTTGGCCTCGGATTTAGCATTGGAGAGGGGCGAGATAGCAGAAGCCATGGAGTACATAGGGTCAATGGAAGAGGGCCCCAGAAAGAACCTCAGGAAGGCGAGACTGGCTAGGATCGAGGGAGATTGGGGTCGTGCTGACGAGCTCGAGGCTTCTGCGATATCAGGGCTGGAACCAGCGGAAAGGGTCAGGGCAGAGATATCCTCGTTGGTCCGCAAGTACGACGATAGGCTACCAGGTTCGGATAGCAGGACCGACGCAAAGGCCCTCCAGACAGGGGCTGACTCGGTCAGGCTCTCCGATCTCGAGGAAGGGGACAGGGGCCTGGCATCCCTGGTGCTCGATCTCCTGCGGCACTCTCTAGCACTTGACTCCGGTGATCTCGAGGAGGCCTCGCGAACCCGCGACTCCATCGAGAACCGTGTAGGCCCACAGGATCCAAGGCTACCCTTCCTCGACCTGAGGTCCCGGCTATCCGCAGGGGCCGAGGCGGAGGGGTTCCTGGACGAGGCACTGGAGGCAGCCAGGTCGTTCATCGATTCATCCACGGACCCTCTCGAGAGGCTTCGATCCATCCACATGTCGTTGGAGGCGTGCCCCCAGGCCCCGAATTGGCTCATTGAGGCCCATTCATCCTTCGACCTCGAGTCCCTTGGAGAGTCACTGGCCTCGCACCGCCGTGCCAAGGCGCACTGGTGGTACTGGAGGGGGGTGACGAACAGCGATGACCGGCTCTCAAGCTGGAGGGAGTCGATAGTCCGCCTACGCTCCGCCGGATGCGGCAAAGCAGCCAGGGACCTTACTCAGAGGCTAAGCAGGGAGCTCTAGATCTCGGCTCCGATCAGGGTCCTAGTGTCGATTATCCCCGAGACCCCTCTAATTCCCTGGACAATGGCCTCAGTCAGTTCCGAGTCGTCGTCAGCCTCGACCTTCACGAAACAGTCGTGCGAGCCGAAGACGATCCAGATACCAGAGACGCAATCGAGCTTCCCCACCTCTTCCCGGACGCTGATCTCTTTCCCGGGCTCGGTTCGGATTAGCACAAAACCAACGGCCATTTCTATACCTCCACCGCGATCAGCGTCTCGGTTTTTCGCACACCCTCAACATGCCTCATGTTTTCGATCAGAGTCTTGGACATCTCCTTCTCGCTCTCGAAGTTTATCCTCGCGACCAGATCCAGCTCCCCGTAAACGACGGAGACTTCCGACACCGATGGAATATCCAGGAGCTGGAGGTACACATCCCTCTCCCTCCCCGGTTCGCATGAAATCAGAATCCACGCCAGTGACGTCATTCGTGCGGTGGGCCCGACTGGACGCTTATGACTCCTACTGTGGCGTACTCAGGATGGGTCAAATCACGCAAGTGATTAACCCTGATTGGCAACGGGACGC
>CAYFGC010000140.1:0-1523 GCA_964342625.1 uncultured Candidatus Poseidoniales archaeon
CCAAAGAAGTCGTGAAGCTCTATCGGCGTCATGGGGAAAGATAGGGTTGGGAGAAGTGCCGCCAACCCTCCGAGACCCCCTGCATCATAGGTTACTGCTCTGAGATTCGTGGTCATGGAGTCAACGTCACTGAAAGAGACCGATGTGTGGGTCCTCTTGACCTCGGACTTCTCTATCTCTACCCAACTGGTAGAGTCGATCGATAGCTCGTTATCTGGGCTCACCCATCTTATGTTCCCACAATCGGTTTTCGCATCTGTGTCTCTCCACGTCCTTCCCTCGAAATCAACGTCTAGATCCATGCTAATGCTCTTCTCAGCCGAGAGGAAGCCCGATCTCCCCAGGCTATCCGTAGTTTCCACAGCACCTGATTCGGGGCCATCCGCAACCATTACAGTTCCAGTTCCATCCATTTCCATTGAGAATTCTCCGCAGGCTGGGCCTAGAATCCCCCCAGAAGAGTCTCTGACTATGCTGAGCATCTCCTCTCCATTGATGCTGACGCTTGACTCAATTATCTGGAAGTCCATGCTCTCTCCGAACCTCAGCTCTGAGACTGTGAAACCGGAGCTCCTCTGTAGGAAAATCGTAGCAGTGGCTCCTACTAGGATTGTAACGAGTAATACTGCCACGACAGCCTTCCACCTGTTCCCCAGAGAGGAAAGTGTTGGCATTGAGATGACCAGTGACGGTTGGTCGTCCTCACCGAGGATTACCGGTTCTATTCTGGTTGGAACTTCCTCTGGTTCTGGAGTGACGATCTCGGCCTCTACGACCTCGGCCTCTACGACATCTCCGATCCGAGATAGGACTTCGTCTACTTTCTCGCGGGTATCGGGAATTTCGTCATCAATGACAAGCGCTTCCTCCTCCCAAGCTTCCTCTTCTGGAGCCTCAGTCGCGTCATCGATTATTCCTGCATCCTCAAGAATCCTATCGACTAGCACTGATTTCTTTCCTGACACCAGGAGGCCCCTCTCCTTGCAAATCTCCCTTAGCTTCGCTACTGTGTTTGATGTAAGCGACTCTCGGTCAATTGAATCGTCTTCGGGCATGCTCTGTGACTCAGTCCGGCCCTGAGGCTTTCAATCCCTCCGACTTCATGAGCCTCCGAGAGCATACTCCTAGTGTTGCCACGAATTCCCGAGGGAAAGGGTTGAAGACGCCCTTTTGGGCGGCGCAGACCATGGAGCCCCGTCTAGTACTCCTCTCGAGAGGCCCAGAGCTGTATAGCACAAGGAGGCTTGCAACTGAGGCTGAGAAGGCTGGATGGATGGTAGACATCATCGATCCACTGGCACTAACCATTGTGGTGGATGAGGACGGAGGCAGGGTCTTCCACAAGGGCTGGCCTGTGGAATGCGAGGCCGTGCTACCGAGGATTGGGTACTCGATAACCAGGAGAGGCGTTGCCATAGTGAGGCAATTTGAGCAATCTGGGGTAATCGTCCTAAACTCGAGTCAGGGCATTCTTAGGAGCAGGGACAAGCTTGTTGCATGCCAAATGATGGCCGAGGCTCGCG
>CAYFGC010000141.1:0-1500 GCA_964342625.1 uncultured Candidatus Poseidoniales archaeon
CTACCCACTCCCTCCATCCTACTATGGCCGGCCTAATCACGTAATCACCACATCCCGGGACAGACGGTGTTTCTTGAATCCGACGGAAGAGAGGTTCGTAGATTGAGTTCAGAATTGGGCCCCACGACCTTTCATGGAATCGTTGAAGTACAAGTCTCCACGCGTATCCCTAATGGCGCAGATAGAGACCGCTCTCAGTTACGATGACGTTCTCCTACTGCCAGCAGAGTCAGCAGTTCTCCCAGCCGAGGTTGACCTCTCCACCAGACTAACCACCGACATAGACCTCAACGCACCCATAGTGTCTGCTGCTATGGACACGGTCACCGAGGCCGAGATGGCAATCGCAATGGCCCAGAGCGGGGGGATCGGGGTTGTCCACAGGAACATGCCCATCGAGGAGCAGGCTGTGGAGGTAGACAAGGTCAAGAGGTTCGAGTCTGGTCTCGTTCTCGAGCCAGTCACAGTGGAACCAACGATGACGGTTGGTGAGCTTAGGATGAAGAAAGACCAGTACGGTTTCTCCGGATTCCCCGTGATTGACGGAGATGGCAGCATTGTCGGAATGGTAACGAACAGGGACATCAGATTCGTAGAGGATGAGGAGACAGCGATTTCAGAGGTAATGACCACGGAACTGGTCACCGTTCCAGAGCACGTTGATCTGGAAGACGCGAAGAGGCTGCTACACCAACACAGGATAGAGAAGCTGGTGGTAGTCAATCCTGAAGGGGGCTTCTCGGGCCTGATTACCGTTCGCGACATAAATCGGTCGCGCGACAATCCGCTATCTTGCAAAGACGATCGCGGCAGGCTTCGCGTGGTCGCGGCTACAGGTACGGGAGAATTGGGCATCCTGAGGGCGCTAGCTATGTTCGAGGCAGGGGCCGATGCAGTGGCTGTGGACACTGCCCATGGCCACTCCCATGGAGTCCTAGAAACGGTGCGCACCATCAGGGACCAAGCGGGCCCTGATGCGCAGATCATCGCAGGAAACGTGGGCACCCCCGAAGCGGCAGGAGCGCTGATCGAAAGCGGTGCGAATGCAATCAAGGTCGGGATTGGGCCCGGATCGATATGCACGACTAGGATTGTAACTGGAGTTGGGGTTCCCCAGTTCACTGCGGTTATGAGTACAGTGGAGGCTTGCTCCGAGAGGGGAGTCCCCGTAATTGCCGATGGGGGGATCAAGTACAGCGGGGACATCGCCAAGGCGATTGCATCCGGTGCAGATTGTGTGATGGTCGGATCACTTCTTGCGGGTACGGATGAGTCTCCCGGGGAGACCATCCTCTACCAAGGAAGGGCGTACAAGCAGTACCGGGGGATGGGTTCCCTGGGCGCAATGAGCAAGGGGTCCTCCGATCGTTACTTCCAGTCCTCCCAGGGAGACACGAGGAAGTACGTGCCAGAGGGAATCGAGGGTAGGGTACCCTCCCGAGGTCCGGTTGACCAAGTCCTATACCAGTTGATGGGCGGTCTCAGGAGCTCCATGGGATA